>NZ_JBSYVT010000007.1:0-126507 GCF_054112845.1 Acinetobacter sp. NigerLNRRAM0016 | reverse complement strand
AACTTTTTTATAAGAATAGAGATTAACTAGGGAATAAAATTTGCTACATTAGAGGAAATTATTCTCATTTAGCATTAGGTTAAATATGTCTTACATCGTTCCAGATGAAGAATTATTACAAACGCGAACGAAAAGATTTTTAAAACGAATTTTTATCATGCGGCAGTTGGGGACATTTTTATGTTTCTTGCCGATGTATTCGGTTTTATTGGATATGCATTATGGCACGGGCTTTTTAGTATTGCTGGGGATTAATGCATTTATCTGGCCGAGTTTGGCTTATCTCATGAGTAAAAATTCAAGTGACCCTGTTAAAACAGAACAAACCAGTTTGATTTTAGACACCATGTTTGGTGGAGCGTGGATTGGCGTGATGGGTTTAAGTCCGATGCCATCTTTTATTATTTTGGCGGTGTTTATTGCCGACCGTTATGCCGCAGGTGGATGGAAGCTGTTAGCGCCCTCAATTCTAGGCTTTACTGTTTCTTTGTTTGGTATTTGGTTATTAGTGGGCATGCCTCTGACGTTCACCTTTAGTCCGCATACCGTTTGGCTGACCATTCCATTAGCCACGCTATATTTAATTGCGCTAAGTGTGCTGTCTCGAAAATTATCGACCAATTTAAGCCAGAAAAACCGTCAGTTTGAACGGATTGCCTTAATGGATCCGCGCTTACATATTCCCAACCGCCGTTTGTTCGAGCAGCGTCTAGCCAGTACTTTTGTACAAACCCAACGCAGCAATCATACAGCGTTTTTGATGCTGATTGATGTGGATCATTTTAAGGAAATTAATGATACCTATGGACATGAAATGGGGGATTATGTGCTGATTGAGCTGTCTAATATTTTAAGAGAATCAATTCAAACCAAGGACATTCCTGCCCGTTTTGGGGGAGATGAGTTGGCGGTGATTGTCATGGACAGTAGTTCGCAGGAAATTATGCAATTGTCACAAACCATTTTGGATAAAGTACGACATTTCAGATTACTCAGTAATCCCGATTTTCGCATGAGTATCAGTATTGGGATTTCTTCAGCGGCAGCGGCGGGTTCGACGACCGACTGGCTGAAAATGGCAGATCAGGCTTTATACGAAGTCAAACGCCAAGGACGTGATGGCGTGCAATACGTTTGTGAAATGAGTTAATAAAAACTAGATCATCCATTTCTTTTATCATAATTTTAAAATTGCTGTATTTGTGGTGCACAAAAGCACCAGTTTTTTTCTTTTGCCTCATCTTCGCTCAAAAATAGTATTACGAATGTAAAAAATCGTAATACTAAATTGGCACAGCCTTTGCTTAATCATGACTATGAAAAAGTGATCTAGGGTTCCGATACGTGCGCGTATGTCCGAGACCGAGAGTTCACGGTTCGAAAGAACTACACGGAGGGATAAAAGCCCGGGAGGTCATGCGAATCCACCGAAGAGGTAACAGCAATGGGCTTACAGCAATATCATAATAATCAAACACTCTGGACTGAAGTTTTGCCAGGCGGGCATCACTGGTCGGGACGTATTCAAAAAGGTGCGGTTCTTCGTTTTCAAGCACTTTCCGCTCATGCGAACGTTTCACTGTTCTGCGTCAATGCTGCCGATAAACTGGAGCGCTTTAACATGCCAGACAGTTTGAAGGGACAACATACCGCGTATTTAAGTACTGGGCATGTGCTGTATTCAGATCTTGGTCGTGTCATGGCTTCCATCGTCACAGATGAACATGGCTGGAATGATGTGCTGTGTGGTGCAAGTCGTGCCGAACAGATTGCAGCGCAATATGGTCAGCAAAAATTTCAAGCTGCACGCAATGCCATGTATCAAAGTGGCGTCGATGGCTTGTTGGTGGAAATGGCGAAGAGTTCTTTAGGACAAACTGACTTAAGTGCCACCCTGAATTTATTTTCCAAAGTTGCGCCGAATGATGCAGGCGAACTCTCTTATGTGACTGCTGACAATACCGATCAGGTGATTGAGCTGCGCTTTGAAATGGATTGCTTGGTGTTCTTGTCGGCTGCACCGCATGCTTTAGATCAAAATCCTCACTATCAACCTGCAGATATTCAGCTTTCCCTGTTTAAAGCCCATCCTTTGAATGAGCATGATATCTGTCGTGATTCATGTGCCCAAAACCAGCGTGCATTTCAAAACAATGCACGTTATTTCGCATTATCTGATGCTTGCTAAACACAGGGGAGAACAGTCATGACAGTATTACAAAATTTTGAAAAAACCGTGTTAAGTGAAGTGTGTTCTGCGGGCGAAGCATGGATGTGTGAGGTTAAACAAGGGCAGTATTTCCGCATTATTGATTTAGAAGGCAATCAGGCAGTCGATACGTTGTTTATCAGTGCTGAAAACCCAGAAGAACGCTATAGCGCCACTGATACTTTGGCGATGAATCGTCAGATTTATTTAGAAAAAGGCACCACGCTGTACAGTAATTTGGTTCGACCGATGGCCGTGATTCACGATGATAACTGTGGTCGACATGACACACTTGGTGGAGCATGTTCTTGTGAAAGCAACACGGTTCGTTATTCGCATGACACTTACCCGATGCATAGCTGCCGCAATAATTTCATGTATGCCTTGGCGAAACATCCTGTGGCGTTAAAGCATGGTTTAAATGTACGTCATATTGGTCCGAACATTAATTTCTTTATGAATGTGCCTGTTACCGCAGACGGTCATTTGAAGTTTGATGATGGCATTTCAGCCGCAGGGAAATATGTGGAAATTCAGGCGCAGATGGATTTGATTGTACTGATTTCAAATTGCCCACAGTTGAATAATCCGTGTAATGCCTATAACCCAACGCCCATCCAACTGATTGTGCGTGAAGCTGCGGAGTAAGCACCATGTTTAATAAAGTTCTGATTGCCAACCGTGGTGCGATTGCTTGCCGAGTAATCCGCACCCTCAAAAAATTAGGGATTCAATCGGTTGCGGTATATTCCGAAGCAGACCGTGACTCTTTGCATGTGACCATGGCGGATGAAGCCGTTTGTATTGGTGCAGCACCCGCCAGCCAAAGTTATTTAAATATTGAAAAAATCCTGCAAGTCGCACAGCAGACTGGGGCAGAAGCGATTCACCCCGGCTATGGCTTTTTATCGGAAAATGCCGAGTTTTGTGACCTATGTGAAGCCGCAGGCATTGCCTTTATTGGTCCGACTTCTGCCCAAATGCGCAGTTTTGGCTTAAAACATACCGCACGTGAATTGGCGATTCAGAGCCAAGTGCCGCTTTTACCGGGGAGTGGCTTGTTGGCAGATGAAGCGGAAGCTTTGGCACAAGCCGAACAGATTGGTTACCCAGTGATGCTAAAAAGCACCGCGGGTGGTGGTGGGATTGGCATGCGTTTGGTCTGGAATGCCGAAGAACTGAAAGATGCCTATCAAACGGTTTCCTATTTGGCACAAGCCAACTTTAAAGATGCAGGCTTGTATCTAGAAAAATTTGTGCAAAATGCCCGTCACATCGAAGTGCAAATCTTTGGCGATGGCAATGGTCAAGTTCTGGCATTGGGTGAACGTGATTGTTCGGTACAACGCCGTAACCAGAAAGTAATTGAAGAAACACCTGCACCGCATTTGTCGGATGAACAGCGTGATTATCTGCAACAGGTGGCGATTCAACTGATGCAATCGGTGCACTACCGTTCTGCGGGTACGGTTGAATTTGTGATGGATACCGATACCCAAGAATTTTACTTCTTGGAAGTGAATACCCGCCTACAAGTCGAACATGGCGTGACGGAACAAGTCTATGCCGTGGACTTGGTGGAATGGATGGTGACTTTAGCCAGTGGTGATTGGGTCGCACCAGTTTCGGTATTGCAGTCGCAAGGGCATTCCATTCAAGTGCGTTTATATGCGGAAGATCCGATTAAAAACTTTCAGCCGAGTGCAGGACTTTTAACTGAAGTTGAATTTGATCCAGATTCTCGCGTTGAAACTTGGGTGGAAACAGGCTCGAATGTCTCTTCCTATTATGACCCGATGATTGCCAAAATTATTGTCACAGCAGCCGATCGTGATGCCGCGATTCAAGCCATGAGTGCTGGACTGGCAAAAACGCAGGTGGCAGGAATAAAAACCAATCTCGAATATTTGCAGAATATTTTGGCGGGAGAGGTATTCCAAGCAGGCACACAAACGACGCGTTTTTTAAATACCTTTACTTGGAAAACGCAAAAAATTGAAGTGTTACAGGCAGGTATTCAAACTTCGATTCAGGACGTTACAGGACGCTTGGGATATTGGGATGTCGGAGTCCCACCATCAGGGGCGATTGATCCTTTTTCTTTGAATGTTGCCAATCAGCTGCTGGGCAATGAGAAAAATACGGCAGGTTTGGAATGTACCCTGCAAGGTCCAAGTCTGAAATTTCATTGTGATAGCCAAATTGTCCTTACGGGTGGCGAAATGCCAAGCACACTGGATGGTGTGAGCATTCCAATGTGGCAAACCGTGAATGTGAAGAAAGGGCAAATCCTGAAATGTGGGAAAATTAGCACGGGCTGCCGCAGTTATATTGGGGTTAAAGGCGGTTTTAAAGTTCCTGAATATTTAGGTTCACAAGCAACCTTTACTTTAGGTCAGTTTGGGGGCCATGCAGGTCGAAACTTATTGGTCGGGGATATGTTGCCGATCACATCTTTTAGCGATCAGCCTTTACACGCTTTAAATCAGGAGCAAATTCCTGCATTTAATTCGCATTGGGAAATTGCGGTGATGTATGGCCCGCACGGTGCGCCAGATTTTTTCACCAATCAAGATATTGAAACCTTCTTTGAACATGAGTTTGAAATCCATTTCAACTCCAGCCGTACAGGTATTCGTCTGATTGGACCAAAACCTGAATGGGCACGTGAAGATGGTGGTGAGGCGGGTTTACATCCATCCAATATTCATGACAATGCCTATGCCATTGGTGCAATCGACTTTACTGGGGATATGCCGATTATCTTGGGACCTGATGGTCCGAGTTTGGGCGGTTTTGTCTGTCCTGCGGTGGTGATTCATTCTGAATTATGGAAATTGGGTCAACTCAAAGCGGGGGATAAAGTTAAATTTGTACCAGTCAGCTATCACCAAGCCAAACAGCTCAATCAAGACTATCAAGTCATGCTAGATGCAGCATCACCTGAAAGCATTCAGTATGCGCAAGCGATACAAGCCGAACCGATCACGTTAAATCATGTGATTTTGGATACCTTTAAAGGGGATGGTACACGTCCAGATGTGGTTTATCGTCCTGCGGGGAACCATTACCTGTTGGTGGAATATGGTGAGTTGGTGCTGGATTTGAATCTACGCTTCCGTATTCATGCCTTAATGCAGTGGATGAAAGAGCAAAACATTAAGGGCATTATTGATTTAACTCCAGGCATTCGCTCGCTCCAAATTCATTATGATTGTTTGGTGCTAGATCAAACCGATTTACTGCGTTTGCTTGAAGTAGCCGAAGAACAAATTCCGAATATTGCGGAAATGCAGGTGCCATCGCGTACCGTGTATTTGCCTTTGGCTTGGGAAGATTCACAAACCCAATTGGCAACAGAACGCTATAGCCAAATTGTGCGTGCCGATGCACCATGGTGCCCAGATAATATCGAGTTTATTCGCCGTATTAATGGTTTGGATTCTAAAAAGGCGGTCAAAGATGTGGTCTATAACGCCAGTTATTTGGTGATGGGACTGGGCGATGTGTATTTGGGTGCGCCTGTAGCAACGCCTTTAGACCCGCGTCAACGATTAGTGACCACCAAATATAACCCTGCACGAACTTGGACGCCTGAAAATGCCGTCGGTATTGGTGGTGCTTATATGTGCGTGTACGGCATGGAAGGACCGGGCGGTTATCAGTTTGTGGGACGGACCACGCAAATGTGGAGTCGCTACCGTAAAAATGCCAATTTTGAAGAGGGTAAACCGTGGTTACTACGCTTCTTTGACCAGATTAAATTCTATGAAGTGTCTGAAGCCGAATTGATGCAGATGCGTGAAGATTTTATAGCAGGACGTTTAAATCTACGCGTAGAAGAAGGGGTATTAAACCTAAAAGAATACAATCAGTTCTTGCAGGAAAATGCTGAAACCATTCAAGCCTTTAAGCACACGCAACAAAGTAACTTTGAAGCTGAACGCTGTCGCTGGCATGAAGCAGGTTTGGCGGAATATGTCTCTGAAAGTTTAGATGCGGTGGATGATGGCGAAGCTGTTTTAATTCCTGATGGTGGCTGTGCTGTGGAGTCGCATATGCCAGGTTCAATTTGGAAAATTGAATGTCAGGCGGGGGATGTGGTTGAAGAAGGCGCGACTTTGGCCGTGATTGAAGCCATGAAAATTGAGATTCCAATTTTGGCACCTGAACGCATGAAAGTCGAAGCCATTACCATTGAGAAAGGGCAAACAGTGAAAACGGGGCAGGTGTTGTTTACATTGGCGCCTGTGGCTTAGATTGTTTTTCCCTAACCTTTCTTTTAGGAGAGAGGTTAGGGTGCTAAAAGGCTTTAACGATTACATTTTTCTATATGCTTGAAAATTCGTTCGCAAAGCTCAGTCGCTTTAGGAGTGAGTTGCCAATCAGGGTTTTCATCAAAATCTTTAATAATTTCTCGGCAAAAATCTAACTTGGATTTAATTGTTCCAACGCCATCACCATCTGCAAAAGCATTTTTAGAAGATGTAGATTTTGGATTTTTGATTTGCACGTCAAGCAATTTACCAATGCCATTATCTGCATGATCAAAATAATTTTTATCTGAAATTTGATCAATGAGCGCAATATCATAGCTTTGAGTTGTTGATTTTTTCATACGAGAAAATCTAGATTTTGCTACGCGAATAATAGAATCTTTAGGTAATGTATTTTCCGTTTCTTTACATTTTAGAATGAAATAATTTTCAGATTTCAATTCCTTTTTTAAAATTGCTACTCGATCAGCCTTGCTTTGAATATCTCCATCCGCGATCAAAAGCATTTCACTTGCAACAGCCTTCGCACTTAAACCTTTGTCATCTAAATGGTCGGAATAATCATCACTAAAAGACCAATGCACGAGATTACTTCCTGCATATTCCACAAAGGTATAGTGGTAATTTGGCATAAAGCGTCGGTATTTCTTATATAACTTTTCATTGGATTTTTTTAGTTCACTTAGATACTTCTCCATATACTTAGTAATATAGAGACGGTCAGTAATCCCCTCGACCCAAATTGTGCAATTGGCTAAATACACAGAAGAGGGTTTAACCCCTAAAGAGGCAAGTAAGTCTCGATCTCGGTCACAACGATAAATTTTAAAATCAAACTTAGATGGATTAGATTGATTCTGCTCTTTGACAAACTTTTGGATGATGACTTGATCGGACTCATCTGTCATATCCAAAAGATGATTGGAGTGGGTGGTAAAGAAATAATAGTGTTTGGTTTCGTTTAAGTAGAAATTCATGAGCTGACGAACCATACCTGCATGCATGTGTAATTCAGGCTCTTCAATAAAAAATGCATGAATCTGTTCATTACCTTCAGAATCTTGTCTTTTTATATATGCTTCATAGGTCAAAATAATTGCTTGTTGTAATCCATCCCCAAGATTATAAATAGGAAATTGATCTTCATTACCAATTTTTATATGAACAACATCATTTTCTTTTCCATTTTCATCTTTACCAAACATAGGAATTAGGGTGATTTGCTCATTATCAAAAAAATATTGACTTAATTTTTCTTCATAACTTTTTATAATTTCACGCTGTTTGGGTTTGCCAAGTAAATGAATTTTCAATTCATGATAAAGGGACTCACCTGTAATAATATTAGATGAATTGTATTTTGCTTGATCCTGAAAATAGTCTTTCTGTGCACGTTCGATATAGGGTTGCTTATTTTCAATTTCGGAAACTGGACGCATTCCTCGCAGGATAGGTACATAAAATTTTCCTTCAAAAGAGTATTTATCATAAAATTTTTGAGAATTTGAATGATAGTCTTCTAAGATTAAATTAAATTTTTCTCTATTATGGATATCATAAAATGTTCGGATTTTAGGTATGTTTACATCTATTAATCTTTTGAAATTAAGTGGTGATGTAGTTTTTTGGTGGGTTATGAGTTCTTCAATTAACCTTAATAATTCTTCTCGGCAGTTACCTCCATATTGATTTTGAAATCCTATATTTCGAGGTTGAATATCAGTGACAGCTTTCTTGAGTTTTGTGATTTCATCATCTATCGATATAAAGTTAATATCTTGGAATTTTATGTTAGATGTAAAAGTAGACCTTAAAAACCGACTTTTTCCCGCATTATTTTTACCAATAAAAAAATTCAATCGTTTTATTTCTATAACTTGGTCATAGTCTTCTTCATTGTACGCACTATAGCCTTCTAAATTTTCAGCCCAATAATAAAGTTTGTTGTTCATCTTTAAATATACGTAAGTTTTTTATAAGCACATGATATTACATAAAAATAGAAAGTTGAATCTAATCAAAGAAATCTCAAATTATGTCTAATGCATTGTCTTGCCCCGATTTAGGACAAGGCTCAATTTTCTGCACAAAGAATAAGCTTTTTTAGCTCTTATCATCGTAAATATCCTTCATCAAACTGGCACGCTTTCTGCATTTATTCGAGTAATACAAAATTCGAATTTGGTAATACCAAAGAGGAGCCGCAGATGCAAAAGCCGCAAACCCAAGCCAAGAAGACATCACAGCTCTTTAAACAGTTTTTACTGGAGTTGTTGAGTGTGAGAGCTGGCTTTTATATCAAGCAAGATCCTCATCATCCTGAATCATTGCGGAAGTGAATCGTGCCTAAACCTAAACTTGCCCGAATCAGTGTTACGGTGCCAGAAAGTACCTTAAGTGCGCTGGATCAGAAAATTGTCGATCAATGCTATGAGAGTCGTTCGCAAGCCATTGTAGACATGATTCACAAGCACTTAATTGCGGTAGAAGAACAACAAAATGCAGTCATGGTCGGGACTTTAACCTTGCTATATGACGCCAGTTCTATGCCATTACGGGTGCAGTTGATGGATTTGCAACAGCAATATTTAGAACAAGTGATTAGTTCGCTGCATATCCAACTGGATGAGCAAAAAATTATGGAAGTCATGCTCATGCAGGGCAAAAGCGCAGAATTAAAGTTAATGAGCCAGCAATTTATTGCCTTGAAAGGGGTTATTAACGGACACCTTGAACTGATGGATGCGGTGATGCCACCAATTCCACAAAATGTTGAATAATCTTAGGGGAACCTGAAAATGATGAAAAAAGCAGTGTTATCAATGTCAGTTGTTGCGGGTATTTTATTTTCGGGTTGTGACAATACCGCCAAAGTACCTGAAGCTGAAAAAAAGACCGAAACAGCCGCAGCGACTCAGGCAATGACCATTGGCTATAGTGACTGGCCTGGTTTTGTGGCTTGGCAAGTTGCTATTGAAAAAGGCTGGTTAAAAGAAGCGGGTTTAAATGTCGAATTTAAATGGTTTGATTATTCGGCTTCATTGTCGGCATTTGCAGCCAACCAGTTAGATGCAGTTTTGGTCACCAATGGTGATAATTTGGTGACGGCATCGGGCGGAACCAAGGGCATCATGATTATGGCAACCGATTATTCTGCGGGGAATGACGTGATTATTGCCAAAGAAGGCATTAACAGCATTGCAGATTTAAAAGGGAAATCGATTGCGACTGAAAAAGGACTGGTGGATCACCTGTTACTTTCAACCGCATTAACTGATGCCAAAATTCCATCTGCCGATGTGAAGCTGGTCAATTCAATGACCAATGAATTACCGCAAGTGTTTACAAGTCCAGATGTTGATGCGATTGCGGTGTGGCAACCTGTTGCCAATCAGGCATTAAAATCGGTGGCAGGGTCTAAAATTATTTACACCTCTGAAGATAAACCGGGTCTGATTTATGACACCTTGACCGTGAATATGAGCCATTTGGCTGCCAACAAAGAGCAGTGGGCGAAGCTGATTCAGGTTTGGGATAAAACCGTGAAATACATCAATGACCCTGCAACCCATGCCGATGCTGTCAAGATTATGTCGAATCGCGTTGGGGTCGATCCGCAGCAATATGAACAGTTTATTGGCGGCACGCATTTACTTGATGTTGCGGCAAACAAGAAAGTGTTTACCAAAGGCTCAGGCTTCGATTCGATTTATGGTTCAACCTATCATGTGAATGAATTTAATGTGAGCAATGGGATTTATAAAGCCAAATTGGACGTCGATGGTTTAATTTATCCAGAGCTGGTGCAAGCAGCGCAATAAGTTAAAGCAGCACAGGAAAAAGCCCAGACTTGAACTGGGCTTTTTATCGTCAGGAATAAAAAATTAAAGCTGTGTACTTTGCGAAAAAATATGAATCACCAAAATGCCTGAAATCATTAAGCCCAAGCCTATTAAAGCTGGAAAATCCAGTTGTTGTTTAAAGCCAAACCAGCCGACCAATGAAATGAGGATAATGCCCGCACCTGACCAAATCGCGTAGGCAATGCCCATCGGGATAGTTTTGAGCGTCAAAGACAGGAAATACAAAGCAACTGCATAACCCAAGACCGTAATACTGGAGGGCAGAAGTACACTAAAACCTTGTGATGCTTTTAGGGCTGAAGTGGCAATCACTTCCGCAATAATCGCAATGCCTAAATAGATAAATGCAATCAAAATATCACCTGCTTAATATGTGGCTTGAGCATGGTGTAACAGATGCTCTGCTTCTTGTGTGAGCCAAGTTTGGCTGGCAGTTGAGGTGGCGGTTTGGGTTTGGAACTGATAGTGCGGTTGATACATATCGACCCTGAAATACAAGGCATAGCGTTCACCTTCAATTTCTTTAATCTGTCGAAGTTGATGCTCACTGACGCGTTCAAAGCCATCAAGTTGAAAGGGTTGCTGCAATTGATGATTCTGAGTCGAATATTGCACCCCTGAAGATATAGAGCCGACTGAAACTTCAAATTGATTGATCTGCTCTAAATCATACCCTGCTGCGTGTGCCTCTGCTAGATTTTCGTAAGATGCTAAGGCTTGCTGATTTTGTGGCAGTCGTGACTGTGCATAAGCCACCCAATCGCCACAAATAATCAGTCCCGCATCCAGTTGAACGGGCGTATTTGATGCAAGATGAATGGCTTTTTCTAAACGTAAGCCTAAGTACATGCCTTGACTGGCTTGCTGACGCCAATCTTCCACATAAGCATTACTGGGTGAAAACTCTAAGATACAGTTGCCGATGCAATGTAATTTCGCAGGTTCAGGCCATTGAATGTGGTTTTGATAGTTGGCATGCGGTTCAACCTGCCATGACAGTAGTTGATCTGCTTCATCCCAAAGGGTCTGTCCAAGCCAGCCTTGTCGTTGCAAAATTGGGGTTTGCGTGACATCTTTCAGACGTAAATCGATGGTAAAGGACGTGGACTGGAACCAGTACACAATGGTTTTTTCATCCGTCTCGCCATTAAAAAAACTGATGCTTTTGCGTCGAAATGCACCGAGTAAAGCAGGGGGCAATTGTAGGGTGGAAAGGTCGGTTGGCGTTAGTTCAGCAGATAATTCAATCAGGTTCATGACAGCTCCTTTTGTTCATTTAAACCAAAGGAATACAGCGGACGTGCATTGTTCAGTACGATTTCACCTGCTGCGACTTTTTGTTTTAAATACTGAAAGGTTTGTGCGGTCTGATTAAACAGGTGTTCACCACCTTTAAGCGGGGCATAGCGCGGCTGATCGATATCAATCACAGGTTGAATCAGATAGTCGTAATCACACGAGAAAAACAACGGGAAGGAATAGCGTTCTTGCTGAACTTTTTTCACGCGGTGTTTGGTGGCTAAGTAGCGTCCATTGGACAAGATTTCCATCATGTCGCCAATGTTCATCACCAAGGTATTTTCCAATAAAGGAATGTCGATCCATTCACCCTGTTTATTCAGCACTTGTAAGCCGGGTGCTGTGGGCAACAGCAAGGTAAAACATTCGTAGTCGGTATGTGCTCCAATCCCTTCACGATCTTGAGCCGCAGGATTTAAAGGATAGTGAATCAGACGCAGTTGGCTGGGTGCATGTGCTATATGCGCATCGAAATAGTGTTCATCTAAACCGAGTGCCAGTGCAAAACAGCCAAACAGTTGATGTCCGATTTGTTTCAGATGTTGATAATATTCAGCGACATGTAGTTTAAATTCTGGAAAGTCGGGCCATTGGGTTGGACCGAGTAAGGGGCGCCGTCCTTCAGATGCTAAATAGTCATAATTGACATCATAGGATTCTTTCAGGTCATAGCTATTGCTAACGAACTGTTCTTCGCCAATGGGTACATAGCCACTATGATTTTCCGATTGCCCAATATAGTGACGCATTTTTTGCGCTTCATCTTGCGCAAAATATTGCTCGGCAATATGGCACAGGTTCTGAAACAGTTTAGGCTGAAATTGCTCGCCACGTAGATATAAAAATCCGACCTCTTTACAGGCTTGATCAAGCGCTTGTGCCACAGCCAAACGATCTTCAAGATTGGGGCTACTGAGTTGTGATATTTCGACGAGGGGTAATACGTATTCCTTTTGCATAGTGATCACCAAATGTTGGTCGTCCAACACATCGTTAAACACTTTGGGTCGTCCCAAAGGCTATATGAAGTTCTGTGATTTTTACTTTTGTGTACTGATTTGCGTCATGCGTGGAATTTTTGGCAGCTCATCTAAAGCAGGGTCTAGTTCATCTTCTTGTGCATGTACCAAGGCATCGACCCGTTCACGGAGTTGTTTAAATTCAGGCGTCAACATTAACTCCGCATTACGTGGACGCGGTAAATTCACCTCAATAATTTCCTTAATTTCCCCCGGATTGGCTTTGAGTGCGACAATACGGTCGGCCAGTAGAATGGCTTCATCCATATCATGCGTGACAAAAATAATGGTGATGTCGATGTTCTGCCATAAGTCCATTAAATGCTTTTGCATTTTTTGTCGGGTATGTGGGTCAAGTGCACCAAAAGGTTCATCCATCAGCAAAATTTTCGGTTGATTGACCAGTGCACGGGCAATCGCAACCCGTTGTTTCATTCCACCTGAAAGCTGGTGTGGATACTGATTTTCATATTTTTCCAGCCCGATGATATTGATCCACTCCCGCGCATGTGCTTCGGCAGAGGCATGACTGGCACCTTTCATCAGCGGACCGAACATGACATTTTCTTTCACGGTTTTCCACGGGAACAGGGTATAGCCTTGAAACACCATGCCACGTTCTGGACTTGGTCCTGTAATTGGCTGACCATCCACTAGTAATTCACCACTGTGATACGGATCAAGTCCTGCCACAACTCGGCTAAACGTGGATTTTCCGCAACCTGAAGGACCAATCACACAGATAAACTCGCGTTTATGAATTTTTAAATCCAGTTGATTCAGAATGGTTCTTTGGGTTTTGCCATGCTGAAACACTTGCGTGAGTTGTTTGGCTTCCAAAATGACAGGACGTTGATAGATCTGTTCAAAATACTGTTTGGCATCATAATTTGAGTGGGTTGTCATTATTTTGCTCCTGCTTTCCATTTGAACATGCGTTCGCCCAGTTTCATTAAAATTACGTCACAGACCAATCCAATCACGCCAATAATCAAAATAGCTGCATAGACATTGTCAAAGTTTTGGTAACGCGCTTGTTGGGTAATAAACCAAGTAATCCCCGAAGTGGTGCCAATCAATTCAGACACAATTAAATAAGTCCACGCCCAACCGAGCAGGACCCGTAAATCACGGTAAATATCAGGCAAGGCAGCGGGAATCACCACATGGAATAGGCTTTTCATTTTGCTGGTGCCGAGGGTATAACCTGCTTCAACCAAACCACGATCGACCATGCGTGTGGTATTGGCAATAATCAGGATTTGTTGAAACAATGTACCAATGACAATAATCGCCACTTTGGGTGCATCATTAATCCCCAGAATGGCAACTGCCAGTGCGCCAAAAGCAGGTGCAGGTAAATACCGGAAGAATTCGACAAAAGGTTCAGTCAGTTTTGAAATTTTCAGTGAGAAACCACACAAAATGCCTAAAGGAATCCCAACCAAAGACGACAGGAAAAAAGCAGTAAACACCAGCTTGATACTGTGCCACAGGCTTTGATGAAACCACGGGGCATCGGCTTGAACAGGTGGCGTGGTAAAAGCAGTAAATAATGCGGTTGCAACTTGATCAGGTGCAGGCAGATAAATCGGATTGACCAGTTTGCCTTGAGGTGGCGCATCGCCATGATTGACGGCATTTTGTGCTTCATTATAGAACAGGGTTTTATCAACCCGACTGTCCACTTGGAAGTAAGACACACTGCCAGAATCGGTTATTTGGACTTGAGGATGCCAAATAAACGGTAAATAGCTCACCGCGCACCAGATTAAAATTGGAATAAGAAACGAGCAAAAGCCCAGAATCAGCTTGTTTTTGTGGTTAAGTTCAGTTGCAACATAGCCCATAGTGCTTGCCCGCCTAGTATTACGAATTTTTAAAACCGTAATACTTTTAAGCAAAATGGATGCCAAAGAGTTAAAAAACAAACAAGTGGGTTTACCTCAATGCAGGTTCGGGCAATGTGGAGCCGATGTTTGGTCTAATGTTAGATCTTGGTTGAATGCATGTTTAGACTGAATCCATCCTCTAAACTAGATAAACCAGCAAGCCAAAACCCGCAGAGATGAACAGCACTTTCATCACATTCCATTCAAAATAGAACAGTAAGATGGTTGCCATTAAAGTTAAAAGTAAGGCAATGACATCAAGTTCTGCTGAAAACCCTTGTGGCCACAACACATGGTAGGCAAAAAACAGCGCCAGATTAAGAATCACACCAACCACTGCCGCGGTTATGGCCGTTAAAGGTGCAGTGAATTGAATGTGTTGATGCGTGGATTCAATGATGGGTGCGCCTGCAAGAATAAACACAAAGGAAAATAGGAAGGTAAACCAAGTAGCAATACAGGCACCGATGACCCCCGCTAAAAAGATATGCTCGCTCCCCAGTAGCGCTTGACTAAAGCCGCCCAAGAAACCCACGTAAGCCACAATCATAATTAAAGGACCCGGGGTGCTTTCACCTAAAGCCAGTCCATCGATCATCTGATTGGCACTAAGCCAGCCATAATGATGCACCGCACCCTGATATACATAAGGCAAGACTGCATAAGCACCCCCAAAAGTCAGTAATGCGGCTTTGGTAAAAAACCATGCCATTTGGGTATAGTGATGTTCCCAACCCAAGCTCAGTGTGAGCATAATCATTGGGGTACACCAAAAAATTGCGCCAAACAGCACCACCTTTAACAGTCTTGACCATTTAAAATGGGCGTGTTCGGGTGTAGGAGTATGTTCATCAATATAGGCGGGACCATAATCTTTGCTCTGGGTAGAATGCTGTGGGGCATTCTTTAACCATTGCGGGTAATAACGGCCCAAGAGAAAGCCCACAACTGCGGCACTCAGAATAATCAGCGGGAACGGAATTTTCAGAATAAAAATCGAGATAAAAGCCAAAATGGCAATCATCCACAAGATCTTATTTTTTAAGGAGCGTTTGGCAATCCGATAGGTGGCGTGGAAAACAATCGCTGTGACTGCGGGCTTAATGCCATAAAATAGGCCTGCAATGAAGGGTATATCTCCAAACTGGATGTACACCCAAGATAGTCCAATGATCAAAAATAAAGAGGGCAGAATAAACAGGAGACCTGCAACCAGTCCGCCTATGGTTTTATGCATTAACCAGCCAATATAGGTCGCCAATTGTTGCGCTTCTGGACCGGGCAACAGCATGCAGTAATTGAGCGCATGTAAAAAGCGCTTTTCAGAAATCCAGCGTTTATTTTCTACCAACTCCTGATGCATTAATGCAATTTGCCCCGCAGGACCACCAAAGCTGATCCAACCTAATTTCCACCAAAACTTTAAGGCCTGCCAAAAGGGAATAGCCTGTATATCTGTAATTTCGCTTGGTGGTTGATGAGGTGGATTCATGGGGTTGCCTGAAGGGTCATAACGTGTGATTTAGGTTGAAATATTTTACTTTCTATTGATTTAGCAAGTGTTTCAGTTGGTTGAATACATTCTGCTGCAAGATTCTTTCACTATGAAGAAAAGCAGCTTTCCGATTTCGCCTTTGTCATTATTGTCTCCATCTTATTATTATTCGACATCTTGTATCAGTTCCGATTAGCACCATAATTCATCATCAAGGAACCCTTTATCCAAGCCTTATCCAGTATAGAGAAGTAATATTCCATATCAATCTCATGGAGCTTCCAGCATTATTTTTTGAATGGTAATTTTGAATGAATTAACAGCGTTCTGCATACACATTAACAGCTTTAATTATTAGAAAAATGAATTTTGATTAGCTGAAATAAAGATATTGTTTGGAGGTTTCAAGCATTAATTCTCTTTAGATATTCTCTATAATTGCCATCTTTCTTTAATATAACTTAACTTTATGAAAATTTTAGATGGTGGTTTTGGTCGTGAACTTGCACGTAGAGGTGCACCTTTTAGACAGCCTGAATGGTCGGCTTTGGCTTTAACTGAAGCCCCTGAAATTGTAAAACAAGTGCATTTGGATTTTATTCAGGCAGGTGCAGAAGTCATTACCACCAATAATTATGCAGTGGTGCCATTTCATATCGGCGAGCAACGCTTTGCAAATGAAGTGACGAGCTTGGTAAACGTTGCGGTAACGCAGGCAAAAAATGCCGTTGCGGAAAGTGGTAAATCGGTTCGCATTGCGGGGTGTTTGCCGCCGTTATTTGGTTCTTACCGTGCCGATCTATTTAAAGAAGATGAAGCAAAAGCTTTAGCAACCCCCATTATTGCAGCACTTTCGCCAGATGTTGATTTTTGGCTGGCAGAGACACAATCTTGCCTTAAAGAAGTTGAAACAGTGCATGCCTTATTACCTAAAGATGGGCGTGAATTTTGGGTGTCATTTACCCTGCAAGATGAAATTCAGCTTGAACATCCGTTATTGCGTTCGGGTGAAAGCCTTGAACAAGCTGCTGAGCTGATTACACGTTTAAATGCCAATGCCGTATTATTTAATTGCTGTCAGCCAGAAGTGGTCTTACAAGCTATTCGAGAAATTAAGGCGCTCTTGCCTGAGACAGTGCAAATTGGCGCTTATGCCAATGCCTTTCCACCACAAAACAGCGAAGCCACAGCCAATGATGGTTTAGATGAAATTCGTGCCGATCTGAATCCTGAGTTGTATCTGAATTTTGCTAAGCAATGGCAAGGTGCGGGTGCAACTTTAATTGGGGGCTGCTGTGGTATTGGTCCTGAACATATTGCAGAACTTTCTCAATTTTTTAAACAGTAATACTTTCTTATGTCTACAGCTAAAATTGGCTTACTTTCCCTGACCGCCTTAGTGTTTAGTTCGATGGTGGGTTCGGGGGTATTTAGTCTCCCGCAGAATATGGCGGCAGTGGCAAATGGTCAGGCATTATTAATTGCTTGGCTCATTACTGGCGTCGGTATTCTTTTTCTGGCTTTTGCACTGCTATTTTTAACACGACAACGCCCAGATCTTGATGGTGGTATTTATAACTATGCCCGTGAAGGTTTTGGCGAGCTGATTGGCTTCTGCTCTGCGTGGGGCTATTGGTTATGTACCACCATTGGCATTGTCGGTTATGTCGTGATTGCTTTCTCTGGTTTGGGTTTATTTACTGATAGTCCAGAACATGTCTATTTTGGTGAAGGCAATACACTCTATGCGCTGATCGGTTCATCCATTTTTGTCTGGATTGTGCATTGGCTGGTCAGTCAGGGCATTAAAGAAGCAGCATTGGTGAACTTGATTGCAACCATTGCCAAGATTGTACCTTTGGTCATCTTTATTGCTTGCAGTTTTGTTGCGTTCAAGCTGGATCTATTTAGACTCAATTTTATTGATTTCACTTTGCAAGTACCAGTTTGGGAGCAAGTCCGTAATCTGATGCTCATTACCTTATGGGTGTTTACAGGGATTGAAGGGGCGGTGGTGTTATCCTCGCGCGCCAAGAACCGAAGTGATATTGGTCGTGCCACCGTGCTGGGGGTGTTGTTGGCGCTGAGTTTCTATGTGATGGTGACGGTGCTGGCTTATGGGGTAACAGGGCGCGCTGAAATTGCCAATATGCATAATCCGTCTATGGCAACCATTTTGGAGCAACTGATTGGGCTGCCAGGCACCATTATTATTACCCTTGGTTTGATTATTTCGGTAAGTTCATCTTATTTGAGTTGGACTTTGTTCGCTACGGAAATTCCATTCTTAGCAGCGAAAAACAAAGCCTTCCCAGCCGTGTTTTTAAAGACCAATACCAATGGTGTGCCGATTGCATCGCTGTGGTTGACATCAATTGTGGTGCAGGTTTCGCTTATTGCCGTGTGTTTCTTTGACAAGAACTACACCCAATTGTTGCTGATTTCATCGGTGATGATTCTTTTGCCTTATTTCTTGGTTTCAGCATTCTATTTAAAAGAATCGGTCAGGAATAAACGCAGCAAGCATATTTGGATTGCCTCAGTCGCTGTGATTTATGCTGCATGGTTGTTGTATGCAGCAGGTGTTTCATTGCTGTTATTGTCAGGGTGTCTATATTTACTGGGCCTATTGATCTTTTTCTATAGTCGATTGAGCCATAAAAAAGTGGCATTCGAGTAAAACTAAAAAGACCGCTTAAAGACGCGGTCTTTTTTCTTTTTAATGAATCATCAGCATCACAATCAGAGTTCTGGATTTTTATAAGATATTGCGTAATTCGCGTGCTGTTTCCTGTAGTAAAGGCAGAATATGTTGAATCAGATACTCCTTGGTGGTGCGGGTAGTAGGAGACACGATATTGAGCGCGGCAATGACTTTGGATTTTTGCTCATAAATAGGGACCGCCAGCGCATGTACACCCAGTTCATGTTCTTCACAGGAATAGCACCAGTCTTGCTCTTTAATTTCATGCAGCAAGTTTAAAAATATTTCATTGTCGGTATGGGTATATTTAGTCAAGCGTTGCAGCGGATATTTTTCTAACCATTCCCGTTGTTCATGCGGCTCTAAATGTGCCAATAAAATTTTGCCTGCTGATGTCGCATGTGCAGGCAAGCGGTTGCCTAAATGCAGGCCATAAGGATTAACACGGTCAGTCTGTTGATGGGCTGCACTACGGGCAATGGTAATCGCTTCATAACCATCCAGCACCATCACAGAAAAAATTAACGAGGTTTGATTGGTGAGCAGATTCAACAAAGGCTGAGAGATTTTGGGAAGTTGAGCACCACCAAGATAGGCACCTGAAAATTTCAGAATTTTAGGGGTGAGATAAAAATAATGTCCATCCGACTCTAAATAGCCCAAATATTCAAGGGTCAGTAAGTGACGCCGTGCTGCAGCGCGGGTCATACCTGTGCGTTCAGCCGCCATGGAAATATTCAAACGATGACGGTCGGCACCAAAACAGTCGAGAATTGCCATGCCTTTACTAATGCCTGCCACAAAGTCTTCATGTCGAATGATTTTTTTATTGTCTTTATTTTCAAGAAGTTTCTCTGTTCTCTGCAATTCCTCATCCATCTTAATGATTCCCTTCAGTGCTGTTGTCTTTATATTTTTTACTATAGCGTGAAATCAGACTGAAAAAATCAGGTTTTGTTCGATAGTAAGTGAAAAAGTTCGATCATCGAACAAAAGCTGGTCTGACCATCTAGTCTTATGTAGGGAAATGATAAAAAATGAACACATAAGGAAATCAAACTAAAAGACTAGGGAATGTTGTTTTAGCTGAATTGTTCTCCAGTATACGTGAGGTTTCCGCGCCTTTTCAAATTTGCATGATGCACAATGGAGTTATCTAATGATAGATAAAAGTGCAGCGACCTTAACGGAAGCGCTCTCCCAAATCACCGACGGCTCAACCATCATGATTGGTGGTTTTGGTACAGCAGGACAACCTGCAGAACTGATCGATGGCTTAATTCAACTCGGCATTAAAGACCTCACCATTGTCAGCAACAACGCAGGCAATGGTGATTACGGTCTGGCGAAACTGCTTAAAGCGGGTGCCGTGAAAAAAGTCATCTGTTCTTTCCCGCGTCAGTCAGATTCTTGGGTTTTCGATGAACTCTATCGTGCAGGCAAAATCGAACTGGAATTGGTACCTCAAGGCAATTTAGCCTGTCGTATTCAAGCTGCGGGCATGGGACTCGGTGCAGTCTTTACCCCAACAGGCTACGGGACTTTATTGGCTGAAGGCAAAGAAACCCGTCACATCGACGGTAAAGATTATGTGTTGGAATATCCCATCAAAGCCGACTTCGCTTTGATTAAAGCACAGCAAGGCGACCGTTGGGGCAATCTGGTCTATCGTAAATCTGCACGTAACTTTGGTCCAATCATGGCCATGGCAGCAGGTGTGACCATTGCGCAAGTCTCGGAAGTGGTGGAGCTCGGTGAGTTAGACCCAGAACATATCATCACCCCAGGCATCTTCGTTCAACATGTGGTGCAGGTACAACCTGAACCTGTTGCTGTGTAAGTAGGAGACTTTCATGAGCTATCAAAAACTCAGCCGCAACCAGATTGCTGAACGTGTGGCACAAGATATTCCGGATGGTGCCTATGTGAATCTTGGGATTGGTTTACCGACCAAGATTGCCAGCTACCTTCCAGGCGACAAAGATGTGTTCTTACATTCTGAAAATGGCTTATTGGCTTTTGGTCCACCACCAGCCGCAGGTGAAGAAGATCCTGAGCTGATCAATGCCGGTAAAGAATATGTAACCATGCTGCAAGGCGGTGCCTTTTTCCATCATGGTGATTCTTTTGCCATGATGCGTGGCGGACACTTAGATATTGCAGTATTGGGGGCTTTCCAGATTGCGGCCAATGGTGATTTAGCGAATTGGCATACCGGTGCGCCTGATGCAATTCCTGCTGTAGGTGGTGCCATGGATTTAGCTGTGGGTGCCAAGAAAGTGTTTATCACCACCGATCATGTCACCAAACAAGGTGAACCAAAGATCGTGGCGGAACTGACTTATCCAGCAACAGGCTTGAAATGTGTTGATCGGATCTACACGGATCTATGTGTGATTGATGTTACGCCTGAAGGCTTAAAAGTAATTGAAAAAGTGGACGGCTTGAGCTTTGCAGAATTGCAGGCGATGACGGGTGCTCCGCTGATTGATGCGACACAGGGATAATTAATCTCCCCTAACCCCTCTTTAAGAAAGAGGGGGAAATATAAGGGGGGATTCACAGGACAAGATTAAACATGAAAGACGCTTATATCATCGATGCCATCCGTACCCCATTTGGTCGTTATGCTGGAGGTTTAGCCCCAGTTCGTGCCGATGACTTGGGTGCATTGCCTATTCAAGCCTTGATGCAACGTAATCCAAGCGTAGATTGGAAACAGGTGGATGATGTGATCTACGGCTGTGCCAACCAAGCCGGTGAAGATAACCGTAATGTCGGTCGTATGTCGGCATTGTTGGCAGGTTTGCCAGTTGAAGTTCCTGCGACCACCATCAACCGTTTATGTGGTTCATCTTTAGATGCGATTGCGATTGCAGCCCGTGCCATTAAAGCGGGTGAAGCCAATCTGATAATTGCAGGCGGTGTGGAAAGCATGTCACGTGCGCCCTTTGTGATGGGTAAATCGGAAAGTGCTTATGGGCGTAGCCAGAAGATTGAAGACACCACCATGGGCTGGCGTTTTATCAATCCAAAACTGAAAGCCATGTATGGCGTAGAAACCATGCCACAGACCGCAGAGAACGTGGCACAACAATTTAATATTGATCGTGCAGATCAAGACCAGTTTGCCTTGACGAGTCAAAAGCGCACAGCAACCGCGCAAGCTCAAGGCTTTTTTAAACACGAGATCATCCCAGTGAGCATTGCTCAGCGTAAGGGTGATCCGATTGTGGTGGACACCGATGAACATCCACGTGCATCGACCACACTCGAAGGTTTGGCGAAACTGAAGCCAGTCGTCACAGCAGAAGGCACCGTCACAGCGGGAAACGCGTCAGGCATAAACGACGGTGCTGCTGCTGTACTGATTGCTTCTGAACAAGCGATTCAAGAGTACAACCTTAAACCGCGTGCCAAGATCATTGCTTCTACGGCTGTGGGCGTAGAGCCACGCATTATGGGCTTTGCTCCAGCACCTGCCATCAAGAAATTGCTGAAACAAGCCAATCTCAGCATCGAGCAGATGGATGTGATTGAATTGAATGAAGCCTTTGCTGCACAAGCTTTAGCTGTTACCCGTGATTTAGGTCTGGCCGATGACACGACTCAAGTGAATCCAAATGGTGGTGCGATTGCGATTGGTCATCCACTCGGTGCATCGGGTGCACGCTTAGTGACAACGGCACTGAATCAATTGGAACAAACGGGTGGGACTTATGCCCTGTGTTCAATGTGTATTGGTGTCGGTCAAGGCATTGCAATGATAATTCAGCGCGTTTAATTGGAATAGCAAAGCGGATTAGGGAAAGACAAACATGAGCCAGTTATATGCCAGCTTATTTTACCAAAATGAAGTGACTGAAATTTTCAGTGATCGCGCTTTGGTATCTTACATGATTCAAGCTGAAGTCGCGTTAGCGCAAGCTCAGGCTCAAGTGGGTGTTATTCCAGAATCTGCTGCAACAGCAATTTCAAACATTGCAGCAACTGCACTCGATCAAATTGATTTTGATGCTTTGGCTGTGGCAACAGGCTTGGCGGGCAATATTGCGATTCCATTTGTAAAGCAATTGACCGCAATTGTGAAACAAAGCGATGAAGATGCTGCGCGCTATGTGCACTGGGGTGCAACCAGTCAGGACATTTTAGATACCGCATGTATTTTGCAATGCCGTGCAGCAATGACGCAGGTTGAAGCCTTAATTCAACAATGTTATCGCGCTGCTTTGGCTCAAGCAGAACAGTATCGTGCACAAGTCATGATTGGTCGTACTTGGTTGCAGCAAGGTTTACCAATTACCTTGGGTCATAAATTAGCGCGTTGGGCTTCGGCATTTCATCGTGATTTAGCCCGTATCGAAGCCATGAAAACGCGTGTGTTTACTGCTCAATTGGGTGGTGCAGTCGGTTCATTGGCATCTTTGCAACATCAAGGTACAGCCGTGGTTCAAGCCTTTGCAGCACAGCTACAACTTTCAGTTCCAAGCTGTACGTGGCATGGCGAGCGTGACCGTATTGTCGAAGTGGCAAGTGTGGTTGCCATGGTGACAGGCAGCTTGGGCAAAATGGCACGTGATTGGTCGTTGATGATGCAAACCGAAATTGCAGAAATCTTTGAGCCTACTGCAAAAGGTCGTGGTGGTTCATCCACTATGCCACATAAGCGTAATCCAGTTGCGGCGGCATCGGTATTGGCAGCGGCGAACCGTGTACCTGTGTTGATGTCGAGCTTGTACCACAGCATGGTGCAGGAACACGAACGCAGCTTAGGTGCTTGGCATGCAGAATGGCTGGCGATTCCAGAAATTTTCCAACTTTGTGCAGGTGCTTTAGCGCGCACATTGGATGTATTGCAGGGGATGCAAGTCAATGCCGAGAACATGCAGCGTAATTTGGAATGTACCCAAGGCTTAATTATGGCAGAAGCCGTGATGATGGCTTTGGCACCCCATATGGGACGTTTACAGGCGCATCATGTGGTGGAAGCTGCCTGTAAAACAGCGGTTGCCCAAGGTGTGCATTTAAAAGATGTGATTGCAGAATTGGATCAAGTCAAAGATTTGTTTAGCGCAGCGCAGATTTCAGAAATTTTTAAACCCGAATCTTATCTTGGCAATATTCAAGACCAGATTGATGCGGTGTTGCAGGAAGCAAAAGGAGAGGCAAAGTGAATATTACGATGACCAATCGTCAGGGCAAATGTTTGGCTGTGCAAATTAGCGGTCAAGAAAATGCACCTGTAATTGTATTTTCAAATTCACTCGGCACAGACAAGGGCATGTGGCAACCTCAAGTTGCGGCATTTGAACAGCATTTTAAAGTCGTGACCTATGACACTCGTGGTCATGGTCATAGCGATGTAATTGAACATACGACTGTACAAAATCTTGCTGAAGATGTGATTGATATCCTCAATGGTTTGAATATTGAAAAAGCCCATTTTTGCGGGATTTCCATGGGTGGTATGACCGCGTTATGGTTAGGTATTCATCATGCAGCGCGTTTTCATAGCATTACTGTAGCGAACTCGGCAGCCAAAATCTGGACTGCGGAAGGCTGGAATGCACGTGCAGATGCTGTGACTGAAAACGGTGTTGCGGACTTGGTTAAGACGACGCATACCCGTTGGTTCAGCGAACAGTTTGATTATCAACACGATGCTTTGGCACAACGCACGATTCAGTCTTTAGCAACGACCCCAGCATTGGGTTATGCAGAATCTTGCCGTGCATTGGCACAAGCAGATTTGAGCAACGAGATTCAAAACATTCATATTCCAACTTTAGTGATTGCAGGAGCATTCGATCCTGTGACCACGGTTGCTGATGGCATTTTCATGCAACAACAGATTCAAAATAGTGAACTCGCGGTGATTGACGCATCGCATCTTTCCAATATTGAACAACCTGAGCTGTTTAATCAAACCCTCAGTCAATTCATTGGTTCGCTTCAATAGTTTAAGGATTTAAAAAGGACTTTCAGCCTAAGGAGGCAGGTATGGCGTCTCAGGAATACGCTACTCAAAAAACGAGTATAGACGCACAGGCACTGATCAATGATGCACCTCTAAGTAAGTATCAGTGGCTTATCGCAATTGTATGTTTTTTCATTGTTTTTGTTGATGGTATTGATACTGCAGCAATGGGTTTTATTGCGCCAGCCTTAGCACAAGACTGGGGTGTAGACCGTTCACAATTGGGTCCTGTGATGAGTGCGGCATTAGGCGGCATGATTATTGGGGCTTTGGTGTCTGGTCCTACGGCTGACCGTTTTGGTCGTAAAGTGGTGTTAAGTGTTTCAATGCTGATTTTTGGTGGTTTTACGCTGGCATCTGCTTATGCACCTGATTTAGATACTTTGGTGGTACTGCGCTTTTTAACGGGTATTGGCTTGGGTGCGGCAATGCCGAATGCAACCACATTATTCTCTGAATATTGCCCAAAACGTTCACGTTCTTTACTCGTAACCTGCATGTTCTGCGGTTACAACTTGGGTATGGCAACAGGTGGATTTATTAGTAGTTGGCTTATTCCAGCATTTGGATGGCACAGCCTATTCTTGCTTGGTGGCTGGTCGCCGCTAATTTTAATGCTTTTGGTGATTTTCTTCTTACCTGAATCGTACCGTTTCTTGATTGTAAAAGGTGGCGATAACGCCAAAGTTCATCAAATTCTGTCACGTATTGCGCCTGCTCAAGTTCAGGGTGTGACTGAATTTCATGTACCTGAAGAAAAAATTGATGGTGCAGAGAAGAAAGGCGTATTTGGCATGCTGTTCTCTAAGCAATATGTCAAAGGGACGGTTTTACTTTGGCTCACCTATTTCATGGGTTTGGTGATGATCTATCTACTCACCAGCTGGTTACCAACCTTAATGCGTGAAACAGGCGCAACCATGGAGCGTGCAGCATTTATTGGTGGTTTATTCCAGTTTGGTGGTGTACTCAGCGCTTTATTCATTGGCTGGGCAATGGACCGTTTCAATCCAAACCGAATTATCGCGGGCTTCTACATGGTGGCTGGTTTGTTTGCTGTTGCCGTGGGTCAGAGCTTAGCGAATCCAACCTTACTTGCAATTTTAGTGCTCTGTGCAGGTATCGCAATTAATGGTGCACAGTCTTCAATGCCAGCTTTAAGTGCTCGTTTTTATCCAACGCAATGTCGTGCAACGGGTGTAGCGTGGATGTCAGGGATTGGTCGTTTTGGTGCTGTGTTTGGTGCTTGGATTGGTGCGGTATTACTCGGCAACGACTGGTCATTTACTGCAATTTTAAGTTTGTTGATGATTCCTGCAACCGCAGCAGCTGTCGCAATTTTTGTTAAATCACTTGTTGCTCATACTGATGCAACTTAATTGAGGTTTCTCCCATGAATGATGAACAACGCTATGAACAAGGGATCAAAGTTAGAACTGAAGTGCTGGGTGAAAAGCATGTGAATCGTTCGATTGAGAACCTGAATGACTTTAACGCAGATTTTCAAAACTTCATCAGCCGTTTTGCTTGGGGTGAAGTGTGGTCTAGACCAGGTTTACCACGTCATACCCGTAGTTTAGTGACCATTGCGATTTTATTGTCGCTCGGTCGTGAAGACGAATTGCGTATGCATTTACGTGCTTGCTTTAACAACGGTGTGACCAAGGACGATTTAAAAGAGTTGATTCTGCATTGTTCATTGTATGCAGGTCTACCAGCAGCAAACGCAGCCATGCATATGGCAGAAGAGGTTTTTGCGGATTTGGGTATTGCACCCCAAAAACTGAGTGAAAAGCAGTTAAACCAAGAACAAACCAACCAAGAGTAAATGGAACAAGTTTAAGAGGGACTTCACATGTCGCAACTTATTTTAGGTGCATACGCACAACGTAATACCGATGATCATCCGCCAGCATATACACCCGGCTATAAAACCAGTGTATTGCGTTCGCCTAAAAATGCATTGATCTCAATTGCAGAAACTTTAACTGAAGTCACAGCACCACATTTTAGTGCAGAGCAGTTTGGTCCTAAAGACAACGATTTGATTTTGAACTATGCCAAAGAAGGTTTACCAATTGGTGAGCGCATTATTGTGCATGGCTATGTACGTGACCAGTTTGGTCGTCCAGTCAAAAATGCCTTGCTTGAAGTTTGGCAAGCCAATGCTTCAGGTCGTTACCGTCATCCAAATGACCAGTATATTGGGGCAATGGATCCGAACTTTGGTGGTTGTGGTCGCATGATGACTGATGCCAATGGTTACTTTGTATTCCGTACCATTAAACCAGGTCCTTACCCATGGCGTAACCGTATTAATGAATGGCGTCCTGCGCATATCCATTTCTCTTTGATCGCCGATGGTTGGGCGCAACGTCTTATTTCGCAGTTCTACTTTGAAGGCGATACCTTAATTGATTCGTGTCCAATTATTAAAACCATTCCTTCGGAAGAACAACGTCGTGCACTAATTGCTTTAGAAGACAAGAGCAATTTCATTGAAGCAGACAGCCGTTGTTACCGCTTTGACATCACTTTACGTGGTCGTCGTGCGACTTATTTCGAAAATGATTTGACTTAATTCAGGGAGAACAACATGAACAATTGGAATTTTCAAGAATTACATGAAACGCCATCTCAAACAGGTGGACCATACGTACACATTGGTTTATTACCCAAACAAGCCAATATTGAAGTCTTTGAAAATAACTTTAACAACCAGTTGGTTAAAGAAAATACTTTAGGCGAACGTATTCGTTTAGAAGGTCAAGTCTTTGATGGTTTAGGTTTGCCATTACGTGATGTGCTCATCGAGATCTGGCAAGCGGATGCCAATGGTGTATACCCAAGTGCTGCAGATAGCCAAGGTAAACAGGCTGATCCTCATTTCCTTGGTTGGGGACGTACAGGTGCAGACTTTGACACAGGTTTCTGGAGTTTCAACACCATTAAGCCGGGTGCAGTACCCGGGCGTAAAGGCACAACTCAAGCACCACATATCGCCCTGATCATTTTTGCACGCGGTATCAACATTGGTTTGAACACACGTGTTTATTTCGATGATGAAGCAGAAGCCAATGCGCAAGACCCAGTGCTGAAAAGCATTGAGTGGGCACCACGTCGTCAGACTTTAATTGCCAAGCGCGAAGAGCGTGATGGTGAAGTGGTTTATCGTTTCGACATTCGCATTCAAGGCGAAGATGAAACGGTGTTTTTAGATATCTAAACTCCCGAAAGCTTGTTGCAAGTCATTTTGTACGAGCCGAATAGATAAAAGTTTATACGTGGTGATTCCATGTCCCATTACATGAATCCCACGTATGTTTGCGGCTGATGACTAAAGTCAGGCAATAGTTTGAAAATACAAGGAACTGTAATGATTACCATCAAAAAATTAGCAATGCAATTATGCTTAAGCAGCGCTGTTCTTGCAACAATGCCAGCGACCTTTGCCGCTGAAGTGGCTCAATCAAACGCACAACACTATATGGTGAAAAACGTCAATATTGGCGACTTACCTGTTAAAACCATCGTACCGATTACCGCAAAAACGGTTGAACAAGCGATTGCACAAGCCAAAGTGATTGCCAACAATCCTGATGTCGATTTGGCTGAATTCCGTATCGATTTACTCGAATTTTCTGCTGACACGAAAAAAGTCATTGCACTTGGTCAGCAACTCAATCAAATTTTAAAAGACAAACCGCTGATTGCCACCATTCGTACCCATAACGAAGGCGGAAAAATGACGGTGTCTGATCAAGACTATGAAAAAATTTATCGTGAATATCTCAAAGCTCCATTTATGCAGTTGCTGGATATCGAGATGTTCCGTGATGCAGGAAGTGTCGCAAAATTGACCAAATTGGCGCATGATAAACATGTGTTAGTGATCATGTCGAATCACGATTTTAATAAAACTCCTGAGCAACAAGAAATTGAAAACCGTTTGCTGAAACAAGACCAAATGGGCGCAGATATTTTGAAAATTGCGGTGATGCCGAAATCTAAACAAGATGTCTTTACCCTGATGAATGCAACGCTTGCTGTAAGCCAAAAAAGTCAAAAACCATTACTGACCATGTCGATGGGGCAATTGGGCACGATCTCA
Source organism: Acinetobacter sp. NigerLNRRAM0016 (assembly GCF_054112845.1). Taxonomy (NCBI): domain Bacteria; kingdom Pseudomonadati; phylum Pseudomonadota; class Gammaproteobacteria; order Moraxellales; family Moraxellaceae; genus Acinetobacter; species Acinetobacter sp. NigerLNRRAM0016. Next base: position 97,661 of record NZ_JBSYVT010000007.1, on the reverse strand, counting down.
CGTGTCGCTACTGCGAATATGGGTGGCAGCCTCAGTTTTGGCATGATTGGTGAGGCGTCAGCACCGGGTCAAATTGATGTGACTCAACTTAAACAGTTGCTTAAAACTGTGCAGCCTACACCTTAAGACTTGAAGATATAAAAAAGGATTTGAACATGAAATTATCAGCTTTACGTTTAAGCACACTGGTTTTAAGTTTGGCGGCTTCTGGTGTTGCCAGTGCGGAAACTTATATTGTTGACCGCTATAAGGACGATAGTGCCAAGGGTTCATTACGTTGGGCAATTGAACAATCCAATGCCAATGCTGCGCAAGAAAATGAAATTCAAATTCAGGCAGTGGGCAAAGCACCTTATGTCATTAAGCTGAATCAAGCTTTACCGCCCATCAAATCTTCCGTGAAAATTATTGGTACGCAGTGGGATAAAACTGGTGAGTTTATTGCCATTGATGGTTCAAACTACATTAAAGGTGAGGGTGCTAAAGCTTGCCCGGGTGCAAACCCTGAACAGTATGGCACCAACGTCCGTACTATGACTTTACCGGGTCTGGTACTGCAAGATGTAAATGGCGTGACTTTAAAAGGTCTGGATATTCACCGTTTCTGTATCGGTGTCTTAGTTAACCGTTCAAGCAACAACTTGATTCAGCACAACCGTATCAGTAATAACTATGGTGGTTCAGGCGTGATGTTGACAGGTGATGATGGTAAGGGGAATCCAACCTCAACCACCACCAATAACAACAAAGTCTTGAATAACTTGTTTGTGGACAATGGTGATGGTTTAGAGCTAACGCGTGGTGCGGCATTTAACCTTGTTGCCAATAACCTGTTCACTTCAACCAAAGCTAACCCAGAGCCATCTCAGGGCATTGAAATTCTTTGGGGCAATGACAACGCGGTAGTCGGCAACAAGTTTGAAAACTATTCTGATGGTTTGCAAATTAACTGGGGCAAACGTAACTACGTCGCTTATAACGAACTGACTAACAACTCAATTGGTTTTAACCTCACGGGTGATGGCAACATCTTTGATAGCAACAAAGTGCATGGTAACCGTTTAGGGATTGCTATACGTTCTGAAAAAGATGCCAATGCACGTACTACCTTAACCAAAAACTCAATTTGGGATAACGGTAAAGATATTAAGCGTTGTGAAGCGGGCGGTTCATGTGTACCCAACCAACGTTTAGGTGCCATTGTCTTTGCTGTGCCAGCACTTGAACATGCAGGTTTTGTCGGTTCTCGTGGTGGTGGTGTAGTGATTGAAGATTCAAAACTTCAAAAAACTTGCACACAGCCAAACCAAGAAGGCTGTAATGCGATGCCTAACCAAAACATCCAAGCACCGCGTTTAAACTATAGCAAAGGACAAATTACCGCGACAGTTCAAGGTCAACCAAATCAGCGTTATCAGGTTGAATTCTTTGCCAACCATCAAGCGAATAGTCAAGAAGCAGAACAGTACTTAGGGGCTCAAGTGTTAACCACCAATGCACAAGGTCAAGGTCAAGCCTCTTGGAAAGCACTGAGTGGTGCTGCCAGTGTGACAGCCAATGTAACTGACCATTTGGGTGCAACTTCTGAACTTAGTACAGCCGTTCGCATTAAATAATAAAAACCGCATGGAATGCTCACTTGAGTTGAGCTTTCCTCACAAAAAAGGATGTTTGGTATGCAACAACTATTAAAACTTGGCACATTATCTTTGGCACTTTTAACTTGCCAACTGGCTTCTGCAAATGAATTTTATTCGGCTGATCGTCAATGGTTATTTGGGGATTGGAATGGTGAACGGAAGCAGCTGGAAGATCAAGGTTATAAATTTACAGCAGCCATTATGAGTCAGGCGGCAACCAATCTGGATGGTGGTTATAACGATGACAATACTTTGGAAAATGCAGGGCAGTTGACCTTAGGTGCTAATTTTGATTTGAACAAAATTGCGGGTTGGGAAAATACCACAGCAGGTTTAATGATCACCAAACGTGACGGTAATTCTTTAACGCTAGAGCGTATTAAAGATCCGCGTGCCAGCACATTAGGCAATACCCAAGAAATTTACGGACGCGGAAAAATTTGGCGCCTTACTCAAGCATGGATCAAAACTGGATTTGATGACAATAAAGTCCAATTCAAGATTGGTCGTATGGGCATGTCGGATGACTTTAACAGCTCACAATGCGAATTCCAGAACTTGCTGCTTTGTGGCGGTCAGTTAGGTAAATCGATTGGTTCAATCTGGTACAACTGGCCTGTCGGGGTTTGGGGCACAAACCTGAAGTATCAATTTGCCCCTGCATGGTCACTCGGTTTGGGCGTGTATGAAGTCAATCCTGACAATGTCAAAACACAATCCAACAGCGATGGCTTTAACCTCGATATGGACAATGTTGAGGGTGCCACCATTCCTTTAGAGTTGGCTTGGAAACCTAAGTTAGCGGCATTTAATAGCTTACCAGGAGAATATAAAGTTGGTGCTTTGTACTCTACTGCTGAAGCAAAAGATATTCGCAGTGGTGAAATGCAGGATGGCAAATACAGTTTCTGGCTGAATGCTCAGCAGCAACTCACGCAACACAGCACCGATCCGAAGCGCGGTTTATACATCAGCTTTAATGGCGTTGTGAACGATAAAGCCACGACTTCAGTGGAAAGTACACAACAACTGGCACTTTGGTATAAAGGTCCATTTGATAGCCGTCCGAACGACTCGATTGGTCTAGGCTTTGCAAATTATGTGGTCAATGATCGCGTAACAGATAAACAAATTGCCACCAATGAAGGTCGTGGTTATTACAGTTACGATGCCATTGCCAGCGACTATGTTCCGATTCAACGTGACGAGCTGAATGTCGAGCTGAACTATACCTATCAATGGTCACCAGCGGTCATGCTTAGACCGAACCTGCAATACATCTACCAACCCACAGGGGTTAAAGAAGTAGAGGATGCTTGGGTGGCGGGTTTAAGTATGAAAGTTAATTTTTAACAGCACTTAGATTAGAAAAATGCTTAAAATATAAACAGTAGTGCTGTTTTGTTTAAACACTTAAGTCATGGCTTTCGTAACCCAGTTGCGAAAGCACAAGAATTTATTCGTGAAGATAAATGATACTCAAAGGAGAGAGGGAGTGATCATTTAAACGCACGGCACTTGGAGTAAGATGTATGTCTGAAGCTCAATCTAAGCCAGGACCCATATTTAAAATATGGTGCTTTGTCCTTGGCTTGGCCTTATTATTAACAGGCCTATTTTATTTAATTGGCGGCGGAAAGCTTATCAGTTTAGGTGGCTCTTGGTACTTCTTTATTGCAGGCTTAGTGACCATCGTTTCAGCGATTTTCATTTTTAGAAAAAAAGCCCTTGGGGTTGGATTATTCAGTTTAGTCTTTATTGGCACTGTCATTTGGGCATTGATGGATACTGGCTTTGAATTCTGGCCACTGCATTCACGTTTGATGTTCCCAGCAGGACTCTTTGCAGCAGTACTGTTTACGCTGCCTTCTATCCGTAAATACCAGCAACAAGATGCAATGAACGCGCCGGCTTATGTCGTCGGTGGGTTAACCGTTCTGGGTATGATCGGTGGTTTGTATGGCATGTTTATTCCACATCCAACCGTTGAAGCATCGGGTCAAGAATTACCGCTTGTGCCTGTGGAACCAAGTAAACAGCAAGTGAATTGGGATCATTATGGCAGTGATGCAGGCGGTCGCCGTTTCGCTGCGCTTGATCAAATTAACCGTAATAACGTGTCTAAGCTCAAAGAAGCTTGGCGTTTCCAAACGGGTGATATGACCACAGGTTCGGGTAATGGTGCAGAAGATCAAATGACCCCATTACAGGTGGGCAACAAAGTCTTGTTGTGTACCCCGCATAACAACATCATTGCTTTGGATGCAGACACGGGTAAGCAAATCTGGAAAGCCGAAGTCAACTCTAAAGCGGATGCGTGGGAACGTTGCCGTGGTGTGGCTTATTTCGATTCGACCCAAGCATTGGTTCAGCCAACTTTGGCAGGTGCAACAGCCGTGACTGCTGTCGCGACCAATACAGCATGTCCACGTCGTGTCTATACCAATACCCCTGATGGTCGTTTAATTGCAGTGAATGCCGATACAGGTGAACGTTGTAAAGACTTCGGTGTCGATGGTACGGTAAATCTACTTGAAGGCTTAGGCGATGGCACCAAAGCGCCACGCTTTGAAGTCACTTCAGCACCGACCATTGCAGGAACCTCCATTGTCATTGGTAGCCGTATTGCCGATAACGTGGGTGCAGACATGCCGGGCGGTGTGATTCGTGCATACGATGTCATTACAGGTCAGTTGCGTTGGGCATTCGATCCGCGTAATCCAGATCCAAACTATGTGTTAAAGCCAGGTGAAACCTATAAGCGTAGTTCAGCCAACTCATGGGCTGCCATGTCTTATGACCCGCAAATGAATACTGTGTTCTTACCAATGGGAAGTTCTTCGGTTGACCTTTGGGGTGCAAACCGTCAGCCGCTGGATCATAAATACAATACGTCGGTATTGGCTTTAGATGCGACCACAGGTAAAGAGAAGTGGGTTTATCAAACGGTTCATAATGATTTATGGGACTTTGACTTACCAATGCAACCAAGTTTGGTGGATTTCCCGCTAAAAGATGGTTCGACTAAACCTGCTGTGGTGATTGGTACTAAGTCTGGTCAGTTCTTTGTGCTTGACCGTGTGACAGGTAAACCATTGACCAAAGTCGTTGAACAACCTGTTAAAGCCGCGGATATTCCAAACGAACAATATAGTTTGACCCAACCACGTTCAGTTGAAATGCCACAAATTGGCAATAGCACTTTAACTGAATCTGACATGTGGGGTGCAACGCCATTCGACCAATTGATGTGTCGTATCAATTTCAAATCGATGCGTTACGAAGGTCTATTTACTGCACCAGGCACGGATGTGTCATTGAGCTTCCCAGGTTCGTTGGGTGGTATGAACTGGGGTTCTATCGCATTCGATCCAACCCATCGCTATATGTTTGTAAATGACATGCGTCTAGGACTTTGGATTCAGTTGATCAAACAAACCCCTGAAGACTTGGCGATTCAAGCCAATGGCGGTGAGAAAGTGAATACGGGTATGGGGGCAGTACCAATGAAAGGTACACCATACAAAGTGAACAAAAACCGTTTCTGGTCAGCATTAAGCATTCCTTGTCAGAAACCACCATTTGGTACCATGACTGCAATTGACATGAAAACACGTCAAATTGCATGGCAGGTTCCGTTGGGTACTGTAGAAGATACAGGTCCTATGGGCATCAAAATGGGCTTAAAAGCACCGATTGGTATGCCAACCATTGGCGGTCCAATGGCGACACAAGGTGGTTTGGTGTTCTTCGCTGCAACACAGGATTACTACTTACGCGCTTTCAACTCTTCAAATGGTAAAGAGGTATGGAAAGCACGTTTACCAGTGGGGAGCCAAGGTACGCCAATGAGCTACATTTCACCAAAAACAGGTAAACAATATGTGGTTGTTTCCGCTGGTGGAGCACGTCAGTCACCTGATCATGGCGATTATGTGATTGCCTATAGCTTAGGCGAATAATCAACAACAAGACACGGAAAGCCCTTCTGTACTAGAGGGGCTTTTTACACTCTACCAGATGATAAGAAAAGGATATCTTGTGAGATTACTTAATATGACTCCATTTCCCTTTCAATATGCATTATTGACTGCTGTGATATTGCAATCGATGGCACTGCATGCGCAAGACACGACCGAATACCAGCAACTTCCCGTGATTAAAGTGCAAGCGGTGCGTACGGATAGTGAATTGTTGCAGACCTCAGCCTCAGTGCAGAAAATTCAAGTACCGCAGATGCAAGAAAATACCAATGTCAATCTTTCTGAAGTATTGCAAGGTGTCGCGGGCTTACAAATCAATAATCGTGAAAACTACGCGCAAGATTTGCAAATCTCCATGCGTGGCTTTGGCGCCCGTTCCACCTTTGGGGTACGCGGTATTCGCTTGTATGTCGATGGTATTCCTGCCACCATGCCAGATGGTCAGGGGCAAAGCTCCAATATTGATTTAGACAGCTTAGACAATATTGAAGTTTTGACCGGTCCATTTTCTGCCATTTATGGCAACTCATCTGGTGGAACCATTTTGACTCAGACCAAAGAAGGTCAAGGTCAGGACTCGATTCAAGTCGGTTTCAATGCAGGTAGCCATCACAAGCAGCAGGCCAATATTCAATTGCAAGGCGGTTCTGAGCAAGCCAATCAGCCTGCTTATGTAATTAGCTCTTCCTATTTTGATACAGACGGTTTCCGTGATCATAGTGCTGCGCGCAAAGTATTGAATAATGCCAAGCTCACTTGGAATTTGGAGGATGGCAGTAAAATTAATTGGCTGACGAACCGCACGAAAATTGAGGCAGATGACCCACAAGGTTTAAATCGAAGCCAATGGCAAGCCAATCCGGAACAGGTCAATGACAGTAACAATACTTATGATGTGCGTAAAAGTATTGATCAGACCCAAACAGGGCTGACATGGAGCAAACCGCTGAATGATCAGAACGAACTCTATGCCATGTTCTATTTGGGTAATCGTCAAGTGCTGCAATATCAGTCGATTCCAAGAAGTACCCAAGAGGCAAATGAGCGACATGCAGGTGGTGTGATTGATTTTGATCGGGACTACTACGGTGCTGATTTACGTTGGACAGGCAAAGACTTGTTACCAAATACCACTTTCATTGCAGGCTTGGCATTCGATCAAATGCGGGAAGATCGTCAAGGCTATGAAAACTTCGATTCGTCTGGTCGTTATGGTGTGAAAGGCGCGCTACGTCGTGATGAAATCAATACCTTATGGAATCTAGACCCTTACCTCCAAGCCTCGTGGCAGTTTTTACCCCAGTGGCATTTAGATGCAGGTTTGCGCTATAGCAATGTGCATTATGCATCGGATGATTATTACATCGTCGGTGAAAATGGCGATGATAGTGGTTCAACGGATTATCAAAAACTCTTGCCTTCGGTTGCTTTAGGTTGGAATGTATTACCTGAGTTGTATGCTTATGCTAGCTATGGCAAGGGTTTTGAAACGCCTACTTTTACTGAAATGGCGTATAACACAGATCCAGCTCTATCAGGTATAAACTTCGCGTTAAAAGCAGCGAGTAGCGATAATTATGAACTTGGATTGAAGTCGCAAAATTCCTTCGGTTTGTTTACTTTTGCAGTTTTTCAAACAGATACTAAAAACGATATTGTTTCTGCAGGTACACGAGATGGTCGAGCAACTTACCGTAATGCAGATAAAACAACTCGACAAGGTTTAGAACTCTCTTGGCAGCAACAGGTTTGGAAAGAACTAAGCTTACGATCTAGTTTTAGTTATCTCGATGCGGAGTTTGATAGTAATACACCAGAAATTGCGAACCCAAATAATCCAACTAAGCCATATGCGAAAGCAATTAATAAAGGAAATAAGATTCCTGGCATAGCTCAAAATCAGGCTTTTGCAGGTTTGGCGTGGCAACCAGAACAGGGCTTTCAGGCGGGTCTAGAAGCGCATTATATGGATAAAATCTACGTCGATGATATCAACTCGGATACTGCACCAAGTTATACCGTTGTAGCGGCAAACGTGGGTTATTTATGGGTGAATCAAGACTGGAAAATTAATACCTACGCGCGCGTCGATAATTTGTTTGACCGTAACTATGTCGGTTCAGTGATTGTGAATGACAGTAACGGACGCTATTTTGAACCTGCCGATGGACGTAACTTCAGTGTCGGTATGAGTGTAAACAAGACCTTTTAATTGAAACTTAGCTGGAACACAAAAGGGGCTAAGTTGCCCCTTTGTTATGGTTGAAAATCTTTCATGGCGGAGGTGCTCGTTTTTTTATTACAAATTTGCTTAAATACGCCTCGAAAAATAACAAACAGACATTAGGCTTTATATGAATAAATTTGCCAATACTTTGGTTTTTGCAACATTGTGTAGCAGTATGCTTTTAACAGGGTGTGATTTCTTTAAAGGAAAGAAAGACAGCGCTGAAGCAGAACAAGCTGTACCTGCAGTCAATGAATGGGACTGTAGCAATGAAGCAAAATTAAAAGAGATAAAGGCTGCGCTACAGCAAGACTATCTGAAAAAACTGGATAAAGCTTTACGTGACTCTAGTTACTATCAGGCAGATAAAAACCTGACCGATACCATCACCCAAAACATTCATTTTGAAGTGAAAAGCGTTACTACAGTGACTGAACAACCAGAAACCGCAAAGCAACTGGAATGCCGTAGCGAGCTGATTGTGAAAATGCCGAAAGGGTTGCAGCAACGTGCTGAAAATGGTTATGAAGCAGAAAGTTGTGATGATTGTGATCGCTATGGCACCTTGAATGATTTACTGGAAAGTGAATCGTATGGTTTGAGCTTGCAGAAAGATCAGTTGAAAGGATCATTTAATTATCAGTTGATTAAAACAGATAAAGAAGGTATTCAACTTCAGTTACCTAAAGAAAATACAGTGTTAAATGGTTTAGTCTATATCACTGAAAAAGCAGTTCAACTTGCCGCTTATGAAGCTGAAAATCGAGATATAGCTGAACGCCAAGACGCTTATGGTCAGCAACATGCTGAACAACAAGAACTGGCGCAGAAATCTATGGATATCCGTCAAAAAGAGCTGAATGATGACCAGTCGAAAGTGGTGGAACGCTTAAATCAAACTTGGGATCATTTTACCAGTGAGCAAAAAGCGCAGTTGCAACAAGATCAGTCCGATTGGTTTGAAAAACGGGATGTCGATTGTAAAGTGATTGCACAAGCAAGCATTTACAATATCCCTGAAAAGGATCGAGAAACCTACCAACAGCATTATAGCTATTGGGATGAGCAAATGAAGGAACAAAATCAGGAAATGCAATACACCAAATGTTTTAATCAAAAAACTTCAGAACGTATTGTTTATCTGAACAATGTTTTTAACTGATCAGAAACTACATTGAAATGGAAAGGACGAATTGCTTCGTCCTTTTTTTATTGGCATGCTTGCAGCAGACATGAAGAGTAAGAGCAGACATGCGAATTAGTTTTATTGGTGCAGGACGCGTTGCCTACCATTTGGCGTCCGTTTTGAAGCAGCAACATCAAATCGTACAGATTTATAGTCGGACTTGGGAAAAAACACAGCGTTTGGCAGAGCATGTGGCTGCACAAGCGTGTCCATCGCTTAGCGAGTTAAATCCAGAGATTGATCTGTTGATTCTTGCGGTGAGTGATCAATCGATTGCCACTGTGATTGAGGAAGTGGCACCGTTATTGCCAAATGTGCTGATTGTGCATACTTCTGGTAGTACTGATCTACAGCGATTGCAGCAATATCACCCACGTTCAGGTGTGTTTTATCCTTTACAGACTTTTAGCTTGGAACGCGAGATTGACTGGAAGCAAACACCGCTCTTTGTGGAAGCAGCAACTGAAGAGGATCAACAGTGTTTATTGCAACTGGCACAACAGCTTAGTGAGCGTGTCTATGCTTATAGTTCACAGCAACGTTTAAGTCTACATTTGGCAGCCGTGTTCGCCTGTAATTTTGCCAATTATTGTTATGACATGAGCAAGCAAATTGTCGATCAGACGCAGGTAGATTTTAGCTTACTCTATCCCTTGATCTTGGAAACAGCCGCTAAAGCCACACAGAATGATCCTAAAATCATGCAAACAGGACCAGCAGTACGTAGGGATGTAAATATTTTACAGATGCATCAGTCGATATTGGCGGATTTACAACGACCAGATTTGGCTGAAGTGTATGCCTTAATCAGTCAGCAGATTATGCAACGACATCAAACCAAGTAAATGACTGGATCTTGAGAAGGGAATCTCAAGCATGCATTGATCATGCTTGAGAAAATTTTACTGAAATGAATTACTTAATTTTCTTGAAAATAAAGTCATTAATTTTGTGACCAGCTTCCAAACCACGACGTTCAAATTTGGTTTGTGGACGCCATTCAGGACGCGGGTAGCTATTGCCTTTACCTGCCAGATTTTCAAGATTTGGACGGTTGTCTAATACATCCAGCATCCACTCTGCATACGGTTCCCAGTCAGTTGCTGCGTGGAATGTACCACCCATTTCCAACTTTTGCTCAACCAGCGGCATACGGTCATGTGAAACGAAACGACGTTTGAAATGACGTTTTTTCTGCCAAGGGTCTGGGAAATACAATTGTACGCAGTTAATGCTGTTGTCAGGCATCTCACGTAGTACTTGAATCGCATCAGCATCTAAAACGCGGAGGTTTTTCAGTTCAGCCATGCCTGCTTCATACACGCATTGTGCGATACCAGGAATGTGCACTTCAATCCCGACAAAGTTGCGTTCTGGGTTGGCTTTAGCCATTAGTACCAATGAGCGACCCATACCAAAACCGATTTCAACGGTCAAAGGACGTTCAGGATGTTCAAAATGCTGACGCAAATCACCTACTGGATATTCCAAAATTAAGTGACCATATTGTTCAAGCGCAGTACGTTGAGAAGTATTCAGCGGAGCAGAGCGACGCATATACGTCACAATTTCACGATGCTCATTTAAGTTGTCTAGCTCGACGACTTGCGGTTCTAATAGATCGGTTGACATAACTTTGGCAAATGTAAAAATTCGAAAGCGGTATTTTAAATCCTGAGACTGGCAAGTCAAATTTTTTACCGTTATTTCGGCAATTAAATTGTTTTTGATTTTGTCAGGGTAAATTTCAGGTCTAGGAAATTCACCCTGAGTATGATTTTCGATGATTAATTTTCGCAATGAAAAAGAGCTGGATAACCAGCTCTTTCCTCATACATCGTAAAATTTACAGTGGGTTGTAACGATCAATCAAGGTGCTACTGGCTTCATTTAAACCAACCACTTCAATCTCGATGCCCTGATCTCGAAACTTTTGTACGACAGTATTCAACATATTCACCGAAGTAATATCCCAGACATGCGCATGGGTTAAATCCAGAATGACACGCTTTGCAGAAGTTGAAAAATCAAAGAATTGATAGAATTTTTCTGAACTGCTAAAGAAGATCTGTCCTGAAATCTGGTATTGCAGCGTTTCAGTATTCAGTTGCTGAGCTTGCACCTTCACTTCACTTTCCAACTTGTTCACAAGGAACAGGGCAGAAAGACAGACCCCGACAAATACACCGAGTGCCAAATTGTGCGTTGCCAATACAATCACCACTACACTTAACATGACGATGTTACTTTGTTTAGGATGTTTACTAAACTGCTTGACCGAATCCCAGTTAAAGGTGGTAAACGACACCATAATCATAATCGCAACCAGCGCTGCCATTGGAATGTACGCCAGCCAGTCTTTTAAAAATACCACCAGACACAGCAAGAACACACCTGCGACAAGGGTCGAGAGTCGTGTGCGGGCGCCAGAACTCACGTTAATAATCGATTGACCAATCATAGCACAACCTGCCATACCGCCCATAAAACCACTGACAATATTGGCATAACCTTGACCACGACATTCTTTATGGCGGTCGCCTTCAGTACCAGTAACTTCATTGACAATGGTGGTGGTCATCATGGTTTCCAGTAAGCCCACAGTTGCTAAAGTCATGGCATAAGGGAAGATGATTTTTAAGGTGTCCAGATTCAGCGGAATATCTGGAATTAAAAAGGCAGGTAGTGTGTCTGGGAATTGTCCTAAATCACTAACGGTACGCATGTCTGCACCAAAAACCAGTGCCACTAAGCTCAGTAAAATGATACAAACCAGTGGGGCTGGCAGCAATTTGCCAATTTTAGGGATATAAGGGAATAGATAGACAATCACCAAGCCTAAAGCGACAAAGCCATAGCCGATATAGTCCATTTTTTGTATTTCAGGGATTTGCGCCACAAAAATCAAAATAGCTAAGGCATTCACAAAGCCGTAAACAACTGATTGCGAAACAAAGCGCATCAGTTTCGCGACTTTAAAATAGCCTGCAATAATCTGAATCAGACCAGTCAAAATGGTGGTTGCAAACAGGTACTGTAATCCGTGATCTTTCACAAGGGTAATCATCAGCAACGCCATGGCGCCTGTTGCCGCAGAGATCATGGCAGGGCGTCCACCAAAAAAGGCAATACTAACGGCTATACAGAATGAGGCATATAAACCCACTTGAGGGTCAACACCCGCAATGGCGGAGAAAGCAATCGATTCGGGAATAAGGGCTAAACCAACAACAATACCCGCAAGTACATCAGTACGAATATTTGATAACCATTCTGATCTTTTAAGGCTAATCACTACAACATTTCATTAAATTTAAAGAATGTGTATGTTAAAACATCTAACAATAAAAAAGCACACGAGATTGTCTTGAAAAATTGTAAAAATTGAACAATATTCAAGAAGTACTATTTATAAGTCGTTACGCTTTTTTGCAATTTACAGGTCTGAACGCTTGAAAGTTTGTCTGAAGGCATTTAAAAAATTAAAGAGTTAGATAACAAGGATTATATATGAAGCTTTATTATTCCCCAGGCGCTTCTTCATTGGCATCACATATTATTCTAAATGAAATTAATGTCGATTTTGATCTGGTTCGTGTAGACCTTAAGACTCATAAAACAGAAAAAGGCGAAGATTATTATGCCATTAACCCAAAAGGTTATGTACCTGCACTGGAAATTAATCCAGGGTTAATTCTTACTGAAAATGTTGCAATTTTACCGTTTCTAGCACAGCACGATCCAAAGCAAGACTTAATTCCACCATCAGGTTTAGGGCGTGCCAAAGTACTGGAATGGTTGGGTTATTTGAATTCTGAACTGCATGATGCCTATGCGGTGTTCTTCTGTGGAGCATTGTCGGATGAAGCTAAAACCAAAGCCTATGCTGAAATTGACCGTTTATTAACCCATATCGATCAAGCCATTGCGGAATCGGATCACGATTATTTGGTAGATGACAATTTTGGACCAGCAGATGCATACTTATTCGTACTGACAAACTGGTCAAACTACATTCATCATGATTTAACGCCGTATACGAATATTATCGCAATTCGCAATAAAGTGGCTGAACGTCAGTCTGTGCAAATGGCGATGCGCGATGAAGGCTTAACTCCTTAATTGCCTAAAAGTTTGGTTTAAAAAATGCCTCGTGAAGAGGCATTTTTTATTGATATTCAGCATATTCACTAAAATCTATGTCTTGTACTTGAATCTGATATTTATTTTTAAGTGTGCTCCACTGAACTTTCACAGGTTGTGAAGTGTCTGCAAATTCATTTTTACCTGTGGTAGTTTTCACTTTGCCAGTAGAAAAATTAATGCTCTTCTCGGTGATGTCACCTGAGGCTCGATGAAAATCATTGCTATCGAAACCAATCAAGCCCAAGTTGTTATTTTGATAGCGGAAAGTATAGCTGTTATTGGTAACGTACCATGAGCCACAACTTAACCAATAATGCAGGTTTATCTTGAGTAATCCTTTGGTTATGGACATGCCTCCATCTTCCAGTGGGTCAGCAAGGCAAGGGGATTCTTCGTCATTCTCAGTGGGAAGCGAGTCATTTTCAGTAATCAGTTGATAACCTTGCATTGTTTGAAAGAGGATTAATAGTTTTCTTGGATTCAGATTTAAGCGATCACTACCTAAACCATCATGGCTTTTGATATTGTTTGGGTTATTTTGCTGAATAATGAGCGCAGTATCTATTTTGCCATCACGGTTTAAATCGCCAGAGGCTGTTTCTAAAACGGTCCAGCCTTGGGGAACAAACTTTGCATAAGCTGATTTGTCTGGAACTGCTAAGGTGACTGTGCTGAAACAGATTAAAGTCAGTGGAAGTATTGTTTTTAGCATGTGATTCATAGCTTTATTATAAGAAACGTTTAAAGAAAAAATGGATTCCGAAGAATCCATTTTAGTCATTCATTATTTAAAGAAATAACCCGTTTCAGGCGAGCTGGCATTTGCCATACGCTTGCGTGGCATACGTCCCGCAAGGAAGGCTTCACGTCCTGCTTCAACGGCTTTTTTCATGGCAGATGCCATTAAAATCGGATTCTGTGCAGCAGCAATTGCCGTATTCATCAGCACGCCGTCACAACCAAGTTCCATCGCAATCGCTGCGTCACTAGCAGTACCTACACCAGCATCGACCAACACTGGAACTTTGGCATTTTCTTTAATAATTGAAATGGTGTGTGGATTTAAAATACCTAGACCTGAACCAATCAAACTCCCTAAAGGCATAATTGCGACACAGCCCATGCTTTCCAACTCTTGCGCCACAATTGGGTCATCCGAGGTGTAAACCATAATTTCGAAACCATCATCAATCAGGGTGCGTGCAGCTTTCAAGGTTTCGGTAATATTTGGATAAAGTGTTTTCTCATCACCTAAGACTTCCAGTTTCACCAGATTGTGACCATCTAAGAGTTCACGTGCCAACATACAGGTACGGATTGCACTGTTGGCATCAAAGCAGCCAGCTGTATTTGGTAAAATGGTGTATTTTTCAGGCGGAATGACTGAAAGCAAATTAGGCTGATCAGGGTGCTGTCCAATGTTGACACGACGAATCGCCACCGTGACAATTTCAGCACCACTGGCTTGAATGGCTAAAACAGTTTCGTTTAAATCTTTATATTTCCCCGTGCCCACTAATAGACGTGAGTGAAATGTTCTTGAACCTACAATAAGAGGGGTATCTTCCATGGGAGCTCCGAATTAGCCGCCACCAACGGCATGAATAATTTCAATGCGATCTTGATCACAAATGGGGGTTTGCTCGAGTTTAGATTTAGAAATAATCATTTCATTTTGTTCGACAGCAAAGCGTTTGTCTTCCAGTTCTAATTCTTGAACCAGTTGTAAAAGATTCAGGCAAGAAGTCTCTTGTGCTTCGCCATTTAGAAAAATTTGCATGTTTTAATTCCCAACAATCTGCGACTTTATTTGGCGTATTTATAAGCATTCCAAGCCAGAATCAGCCATCCAGCAATCATCAACGCACCGCCAATTGGTGTAATGGCACCCAAGCCGCGAGGTAAACCCAAAGCCATGACATACAAAGAACCGCAAAAGAAGAAAATTCCAATTTGAATGAGGGCGAAACTCACTTTAATTGGAAGTTGAGGAACGACTTTTGCCAAAATGGCGAGCGCCAATAAGCCCAATGCATGGTAGAAAAAATAATCTGTTGCAGTCTGCCACCAAGCCAATTGAGCTTCGGTTGCACGGGCTTTTAAACCATGAGCACCAAAAGCGCCTAACATGACAGCAATTGCTAAATTAAGTGCAGAGATTGCGATCCACATAAGCCATGATGACCTGAACAAATTTGCGCATAACCTTAGCATATTCTGCGTAGGGTAAAAAAGCGAAATGTGACATTGTTCAAAGCGTTCATACAAAAAGGGCACAACATGCAAGTTGTGCCCTTTAAGGATAGAAAGAATTAGTTGGATGACATCGCAACTTTAATTTTTTCCATCGCATTTTTCTCTAACTGACGAATACGCTCAGCCGAAACATTATATTCTGCGGCCAGTTCATGCAGAGTCGATTTATCATCATCTAACCAGCGGCGCTGCAAGATATTACGCGAACGATCATCGAGCTGTTCCATGGCTTCATGTAAAGCCGAGGTGCTTTGTTCTTCGTAGTCTTCACTTTCAACCAAACGTGCAGGGTCGTAGCGATTATCTTCTAAATACAAGGCAGGCGCGACATGAGTTGAACCCTCATCGTCATCATCGCCTTGGGCTTCAAAAGCTGCATCATAAGCCGTTAAGCGACCTTCCATTTCTAGCACTTGTTCTGGGGTCACGTTCAAATCATTGGCAATTGATTGAGCTTCCTCGAGCGTCAATTTTTTGCTGGATTTTTTCAGGCTACGTAAATTAAAGAACAATTTGCGTTGTGCTTTGGTGGTCGCAATTTTGACAATACGCCAGTTACGAATCACGTATTCATGAATTTCTGCTTTAATCCAATGCACAGCAAAGGAAACCAAACGCACGCCCATATTCGGATCAAAACGTTTAACGGCTTTCATTAAGCCGAGGTTTCCTTCCTGAATAAGATCACCTTGCGGTAAACCATAACCTGCATAACTGCGTGCAATATGTACCACAAATCGTAAATGCGACATGACCAGCATTTTTGCAGCATCAAGGTCTTGGTCGTAGTAGTAACGTTCAGCCAACTCTTTTTCTTGTTCGGCTGTTAAAATAGGAATCTGATTGACAGTACTAATATATGCCCCAAGGTTTACACCTGGTGCAGATAATGACAGGGGCATCAATTGATTGCTGCTGTCACTCATAGGTACTCCTTAATAAAATTGGACATTGATGTTCCACTACCTTTCATCTTAATGCCTATAGGCTCACACATTAAGGAAATTTGGGTAGTGTTATGTAATTTTTTATGCCAAATTGAAACCATCTAGTCTAATTGAAAATAATTAAGATTCAATTAAGTAATGGTATTCATGCTCTGAAATTTTTTGCACAACACAAGCCATTTGATACATTTGACAATATCGAGTGACATCAATTTGACTATGCGGATCGGAAGATTTAAGCAAGACCCGACCATGCGGAGAATTTTTTAAAGCACGCTTCAGCATGAGTAAGGGCATAGGGCAAGGCTTACCCATTGCATCAATGATGAGGTCGCTTTCGCGTTGATTCGACATATGTAGTGAGTAGTCTCAGAAAACACCGCCAAATCTTAGCAAATTTGATGCCAAATCCCAACTTAAAACACAGTAAAACTATATTTATGTTTATCTTGGTGTTAAATAAGTATCGAAAAAAAATTACTTAATTTGATGTGGAATAAGTAAAAAAAATTCTATTAATTGTCATAAACCCATGTTAAGCTCGATGCCGTATTGAGGATTTATCACAACTATAAATTGTTTTAAACCCATGCTCTACAATTGGATGTAACCGGGATTTTGTTAATAGTTATACAGAATGATTACAAGCTTAGAAATAATAAATGTTTTTAAACCTTGTTTGCTCTGCTGTTTGCAACACCGGGTGGTCCTTCTTTTAAATACAATGAGGATTAACTTATGACAGCTCGTGAACAAGGCGTAGTTAAATGGTTCAACGACACTAAAGGTTTTGGTTTTATTCAACGCAATGGCGGTGACGATGTATTCGTTCACTTCCGTGCTATTCAAGGCGAAGGCCACCGTTCACTTCGTGACGGCCAACGTGTTGAATTCAGCGTTGTAAAAGGTCAAAAAGGCTTCCAAGCTGAAGAAGTTCAACCTTTAGACTAATACGCTAAAGATTCTTCGAAACGCCTCAATGTATATTGGGGCGTTTTTTGTTTATAATGACCATGTTTTTCTATATTCATTAGTTTGAGCAAGTATTTATGTCATCTGGTTTTGAAACCCTAAATTTACATCCTCAACTTAAACAAGCGATTGATGCTTTAGGGTTTAAGGAAATGACGCCAATCCAGCAAAAGGTGCTCAAATTTACTTTGGCTGGGCATGATGCAATTGGTCGTGCACAAACTGGAACGGGAAAAACAGCCGCCTTTCTAGTCAGCGTGATTAATGACTTGTTGAATAATCCAATTCAAGAACAGCGCTTCCGTGGTGAGCCGCGTGCCTTAATTTTGGCGCCAACACGTGAATTGGCTTTGCAGATTGAAAGTGATGCGAAACATTTAACCAAATTTTCCGACTTGCATTTGGTGACGTTATTGGGTGGGGTGGATTTTGATAAGCAAAAAGCACAACTCGATAAAAAACCAGTTGATATTATTGTCGCGACACCAGGGCGATTAATTGATTTTGTAGAGCAAAAAGAAGTTTGGTTAGATCAGATTGAATTTTTGGTGATTGATGAAGCTGACCGTTTATTGGATATGGGCTTTATTCCATCGGTTAAACGCATCGTGCGTTATTCACCACGTAAAGAACAACGTCAAACCTTGATGTTCTCTGCAACCTTTAGCTACGATGTTTTGAATTTGGCACAACAATGGTTATTTGAACCTGTGACTGTTGAAATTGAGCCAGAAAAGAAAACCAATGCGGATGTAGAACAGCGTGTGTATATGGTGGCGAAGTCGGACAAATATAAATTGCTGCAAGATATTCTGCATGATGAGCCGATTGAAAAAGTCATGATTTTTGCCAATCGCCGCGATCAAGTACGTAAGTTATATGACAGCTTGAAGCGTGATGGTTATAAAGTGGTGATGCTTTCGGGTGAAATCGCACAAGATAAGCGTCTGAAAATGTTGGACCAATTTAAGAATGGTAAACATAACATCATGATTGCAACCGATGTGGCAGGACGCGGCATTCATGTGGATGGCGTATCACATGTTGTGAATTTCACACTACCTGAACAGTCTGACGATTATGTACATCGTATTGGTCGTACAGGTCGCGCGGGTACACGTGGTGTCAGTATCAGTTTCCTTTCGGAAGATGATGCATTCCACTTGCCAGAAATTGAAAAGGCGATTGGTCAGAAATTGCCATTAACCCGTTTGGAAGGTTATTGCTAATTTCATCCTTCGCGTCAAAAAAAGGTTAGTTTAAATACTAACCTTTTTTATTGCTTAGACATTCTGCTGCCTAGACTTAACTTTTACAGTAAAACGTCACCACGGTTTGATAATCGGTATCTTTGGCAATACTGGTATTGGTGCCTGCAATACTGCCAATCACATCTGCGGCAGATTGAATCATTTGCCCAGTTTGATCATCGACCATGCCTTTGAGTGCACCATTGTATTCAGTTTTGTCACTCACAATGATCGGAGTTGAGTTTTTACAGGTTTTATTCGCAGCCTCTATCGCATTGTTTTTAGAGATAATGCTGGTTTTGCCCAAGCCTGTAACTTCAAATTGATTATTCTCTTTCTGAATTACTGTCGAAGAAGTTGGCGTAGATGCACAGGCAGAAAGTAAAAGTGTGAAGAATGCTGTGGTGCCTAAAGTTAAAATTTTATTCATCTTTTCCCCATTCATTAGAACTAAGTACTGCCGAATAGTGTTAATGATTAATCATCATGGTGTTGTATAAAAAATGCAGTTTTATTTTATTGCTATGTGAAAATAACCGTTGAAATGACTATTTATTCAGTGGGCTAGAGCATTCGGAAAATATTGTGATACTCTTGCTAAAGTATTTATGTATAGATCTAAAAGTCAATGACGGATTTAACAGCAGACCTTATTCATCAAAATATTCATCAACGTCAGTCTATTGGACATTTGGTTGAACCTGCACCGAATGCAGCGCAATTAGAGTTAGCATTTCAGGCAGCCTTGACGGCACCGGATCATCATCGTTTAAAGCCTACAAAATTTGTGGTGATTGAGTCGGAACAGCGTGAAGCATTTGGTCAGCTATTATCACAAGCACTTGCTGATTTGGGTGAGCAAGATCAGGTGCAGTTAGATCGCGTTAAGCAACATCCATTTCGTGCACCGTTGTTAGTTCTTGCGCTAACAAAGTTCCAAGAGCATGCCAAAGTACCTAATTTTGAGCAGACCCTAAGTACGGGTGCGGCGATTCAGAATTTCCTATTGTCTTTGCAGGCACAAGGTTTTTCGACCATGTGGCGTAGTGGAGCAGTGGTTGAATCCAAACTATTAAAGCAAGCTTTGGGACTGACCGAGCAAGATCTGATTTCTGGCATAATCTATGTTGGTACAGCAGCAAAAGCCATTCCGCCTCGTGCTGAGATCAATACTGTTGACTATGTAAGTACTTGGAATAAATAAGTTGAATCCATGCTTTGGGATATAAAAATAAATGTCTGAATTAAATTTTAGTGATTTCGTTGACCCTGTGATTATTGATCGCAAAACTGCTTTACGTGTAACGGTGTTGGGTGGGGGAAGTTTTGGCACTGCCATGGCGAATACCGCTGTCCGCAATGGCTGCGATACCAAGATTTGGATTCGTGACGAAGCAGTTGCTGAAGAAATTAATCGTACTCATGTCAATCAGCGTTATTTACCAGACTTTCAACTTGAGACTGGCTTGGTTGCAGTATCGGATGTAGAACAAGCAGTACGTGATCGCGATATTATTTTGGTGGCAATCCCGAGTCATTCATTTCGTGATGTGCTGAAGCAGATTCGTCCATTTATCAGTTCGCAAGCGGTAGTTTCGCTAACCAAAGGTATTGAAGCAAATACCTTTTGCTTTATGAGCGACATTATTCAGCAAGAATTACCTGAAGTACCTTTTGGAGTGCTGTCTGGTCCTAACTTGGCAAAAGAAATCGTTGCAGGTCAACCCGCAGGTACGGTCATTGCCAGCGATTCGGAATTGGTGCGCTATGCCGTACAGCAATCCTTGCACAGTGCTTTATTCCGTGTCTTTGCCAGTGATGATGTACACGGAGTCGAGTTGGGTGGTGCGCTTAAAAATATTTATGCAGTCGCTATGGGGATGGCGGCTGCCTATAATGTAGGTGAAAATACCAAGAGTATGCTTTTAACCCGAGCTTTGGCTGAAATGAGCCGTTTTGCTGTGAAGTTGGGGGCAAATCCTTTAACTTTCTTGGGCTTATCGGGTGTGGGTGATTTATTTGCTACCTGTAACAGTCCACTCAGTCGAAACTATCAGATAGGTTTCGCGTTGGGTAAGGGAAAAACTTTGGAGCAAGCCACCAAAGAGTTGGGGCAAACTGCGGAAGGGATTAATACCGTGGTTCAGGTGCGGGCGCGAGCAGAAGAGCTAGATGTGTATATGCCAATTACCTGCGCACTCTACGATGTGATTTTTGAAGGTGCACCACCTTTATCTATTGCGGTTTCTTTAATGAAAAATGGTCATCGTAGCGATGTGGAATTTGTTTTGCCACATCATGAAGTCTAAGTTTAATTTATTGAATGCATTAGAATTGTCATAAATATTGTATATACTTCAAAACTGAGCACCTGCTGATTTTAATTTTACAATACAGCGGTGTGCTCTGAAATAATAAGGAAATTTTATGCAACTTACTTTGGTCCGTCATGGTGAAGCTTCGCCAGCACTGGATGGAAATGATGTCAAGCGCCCGTTAACAGCACGTGGTCATCAGCAAGCTCAAGAAACCGCAAATTATTTAAAAGATTTGGTTCAGCCTGATATTTTTATTGTGAGTCCATTATTAAGAGCCCAAGAGACACTCGCGCATATTCAAACCCATTTTAAAGGCGTGCCTGTTTTATTGTGTAATGCGATTAAACCAGATGATGATGCGCGCGTTGCTGTGGAATGGTTATCGCATCTGCCTTATGAGTCGATAGTAGTCGTTTGTCATATGAATGTTGTGGCGCATATTGAAGAACTACTCACCAATGAGCCATTTCATCCCTTTGCGCTGGCTGAGGCACGTTGTTACGAGCAAACGGTGATTGCGGCTGGTTTATCAACAGTACAAAAGCGTTTTATTCCTCAAGCTTAAATGATACCGAACGGCAGATAAAAATAAATGTTGTATATATGGATGCCAGAAGCGAATGAGGCGTGGCAGTGGTCGCTGGGGGAATCTTGGCAAGCTGCTGCAAGTCTTGAACAATTGATTCAGGACTTACAGCCTTTTGCACAGCAAGAAGCGACGGTTTTTTTCCCGAGTCGCCATGTGCAAATGCTGCAACAGACATTGAACAAAGTGCAATATAAGCAGTTGGGGCAAGAAGGCATTAAATATCTGTTGGAGGAATATATCGTATTTCCAATCGACAGTATGAAAGTCTTGCATCACTTTCAAAATCCAGACCAGTTGACCTTATTGGGTATTTCGCAGCATCTGGTTGAAACATGGCAGCATTCGCTTTCATTATTGCCAATCAAGATTGTAGCGCTTATTCCAGATTTTTATGCAGCGCCGCAGCCTGTGAATGAGGATCAAACCGTTCTACTTCATTTACATGGTCGTTTACTGGCACGTGAAAGCGAGTGGATGGGCTGCTCTATAGATGATTTGCCACTGTATTTGGACTATCAGCTCGCTACGCATCATTATCAAGTGTCGAATATCAGTGATACAGAGTTGAATAGTTTGCAAGCTCGATTGACTCAAGATCAAATTACGAGTTTTCAATACACTTTTGAACCATTAAAGAAGACCAAACAACACCCTTTTAATGTATTGCCAAAATTGAAGTCAGATACTCAGTTTTCGGGATATTGGAAGGCTTGTGCTGCTATATTTTTGACAATTTTAGTGGTTCAGTTTGGTTATGATGCCAGTCGTTGGTATAAGAATAAAAAAGTCGCAGATGAAACGGCTGTTCAGGCTGTCTCTCAATTTAAATACTGGTTTGGGCAAAATTACCCAGTGACGGAACAGACCTTGAAAAGTCAGTTTGAATTTCAGATGCGCAGTAATCAAATGGGGCGAAATGCAGGACTGCAATTGCTCAGTCGGGTCGGTCCTGTGTTAATGCAGAATAAAATTATTGCGGATCGTGTTTCTTACGATGCTAATGTGCTGAATTTAGATCTCAAGGCAAATTCATCGGCTGTTTTACAGAATCTGACACAACAACTGACTCAACAAGGGTTTAAGGTAGAGTTGGGGAATATTCAGCCGAATGGTTCGGGAGTCATTGGCTTGGTGAAAATACAATAATGAAAGCATTAGAAAAAATTCAAAGCTCTTTCGATTCATATGCAGAGCAAATTGCACAATATTTAGAGCGCTTGTCACTTCGTGAACGCATTATGGTGATCTTTACCGTCATCTTTGTTTTGGTTGCAGCTGTTGGTTCGGCGTTGTGGTACATGCATAAGGCTGCGGAGTATCAGCAACAGCGGGTGAGCGAGCTAAAAGATTTGGTGGTATGGATGCAAAGTAATGCCGTGACCATGAAACCAGCAGGGGATGTCCAGTTAAGTGCGGCAGACAAAGTACAGCGTGCTGCACAGCAGCAAGGCTTAGGTGTGGCTTCGCAACAAATGGGTGAACAAATTCAAGTGGTTGTAAGTCATGCCAATTACGCCATTCTTGCAAATTTTCTAACGCAATTGGCGCAGATGGGCTTAAGCATTGAAAAAATGGAATTTCAGTCCAATGCAGGACAGATTAAATTAACAGCGACACTACAATAATAGGTCAAAATAAACAGTTGCCAAGCATGGCGTTTTTGGTGGGCTACGCCTATAATATACCGACTTAAAAAGCCGTAGACTTTTCTAGATATGTTGTATTCTCTAGCCCGCCCTTTGTTGTTTTCTTTAGCACCAGAGCGTGCACATGAGCTAACATTATCCTTACTGAAATCAGCCCATGCGATGGGGATGATGCGTCAGCATGTTGCAGCTAAACCTGTGACCTTTATGGGTATTGAATTTCCAAATCCTGTAGGATTGGCTGCTGGTTTAGATAAAAATGGTGCTTATATTGATGCCTTAGCTGCACTTGGCTTTGGCTTTATTGAAATTGGAACCATTACCCCACGTCCACAAGCGGGCAATCCGCAACCTCGTCTTTTCCGTTTGCCACAAGCAAAAGCCATTATTAACCGTATGGGCTTTAATAATGATGGTGTGGATAAACTGATTGAAAATGTCAAAGCGGCAAAATTCAAAGGTGTACTTGGGATTAATATTGGTAAAAATGCCGATACTCCTGTAGAAAATGCGGTAGATGATTATCTAATCTGTTTGGAAAAAGTCTATAACTATGCTTCATACATTACCGTCAATATTTCTTCTCCAAATACAAAAAATCTACGTAGCTTGCAAAGTGGTGATGCGCTGACTGAGTTGTTAGTTACCTTAAAGAAACGTCAGCTTGAATTGGCGGATGAACACCAGCACTATGTACCTTTAGTGCTTAAAGTAGCTCCAGATTTAACTCCAGAAGATATTGCATTTATTTCGCAGCAACTGATTGCCAATAAAATTGATGGTCTGATTGTGACCAATACTACTTTGTCACGCGAAGGCGTAGAAAATCTACCACAAGGTGATGAAGCGGGTGGTTTATCTGGTGCGCCAGTCTTCGAGAAAAGTACGGCGTGTTTATCGGCTTTTGCTCAAGCATTAAATGGTCAAGTCCCACTGATTGGTGTTGGTGGAATTTTGGCGGGTGAACAAGCGCTGATTAAACAAAATGCAGGGGCAGCACTTGTACAAGTCTACAGTGGCCTCATATATACAGGACCTAAACTGATTAAAGATTGTGTCGATGCTATGCTTGCAAAATGAATACCATTGATATATTCATCCTGATCATTTTGCTCATTGGAGGGCTAAACGGTTTGCGACAAGGATTTGTTAAAGCCTTTGCGAACTTGGTGGGTTGGATTTTTGCACTGATTGTCGGTGCTAAATATGCCGCACTCATTGCTCCTTCAATGGGGGTGCTCAGTCAAGATCCAGTGGTTCAGAAAATAGCAGCATTTGCATTCATTGTCTTGGTCATCATCGTATTTACTTGGTTAGCCACAGCATTGTTAAATGGTGTGTTAAGCACCTTGAAGTTGGGTCCGCTCAATCGCCTTGCGGGTGGAGCGTTTGGAACACTGAAAGGGTTGATGGTGGTTTTAATTACTATGCAGGGCTTAAGTCCATGGGTGGAAAGTTCTCCACATTGGAAGCAGTCCAAAGTCGTTCAATCCTTATTGCCTTATGCGCCATGGGCTGCCCAGTTATCGAAAGACGCAGCGCACGAAGCGCTTGAACATATTCAGTCGGAAGGTACACAGCAATCTTCCCACTCCTTGTCTGAACCAACGCCAAAAGATCATTCGCGTTCAGGCAATTCAACAAATAATCCTTTTTATTAATCCTAGCTTGTCTGCGAGGTTGCTATGTGTGGAGTTGTTGGTATAGCTGGTAAATCACCCGTTAACCAAATGTTGTTTGATGCATTAACGATGTTACAACATCGTGGACAAGATGCAGCTGGGATCGTAACTTGCCACGAAGGACGTTTATTTCTTCGCAAAGACAATGGCATGGTGCGTGATGTTTTCCATACTCGTCACATGCGTGCCTTACTGGGTAACTATGGTATTGGCCATGTGCGTTATCCAACAGCAGGTTCTTCGAGCAGTGCTGAAGCGCAACCATTTTATGTAAACTCACCTTACGGTATTACTTTGGCACACAATGGTAACTTGACCAATGCTGAAGAAATTCATGATGACCTGTTTAAAACAGATTTACGTCACATGAATACCGATTCGGATTCAGAAGTGTTACTTAACGTTTTTGCGCATGAGTTGCAAAAGCGTAGCAAATTAGTGCCGACTCCTGAAGATATTTTCCATGTAGTTTCGCGTGTACATGAGCGTTGTAAAGGTGCTTATGGCGTGGTTGCGATGATTACGGGTCAAGGTCTGGTTGGTTTCCGTGATCCAAATGGTATTCGTCCACTCATTTACGGTTCTCGTGTAACAGAAACGGGTGAGATGGAATATATCATTGCATCAGAATCTGTTGCGATTACGGCACTTGGCTTTAAAGTTGAGCGTGATATTGCACCTGGTGAAGCGATTTTCATCAACGCAGATGGTGAAATGTTCACACAGCAATGTGCTGAAAATCCACAATACCGTCCATGTATTTTTGAATATGTGTACTTCGCGCGTCCAGATGCAACGATTGATGGTATTTCTGTGTATAAAGCCCGCTTGAAAATGGGTGAGAAACTTGCGCACAAGATTCTGAATGAATGGGGTCAGGAACACGACATTGATGTGGTCATTCCTATTCCTGATACTTCACGTACTTCAGCATTAGAGCTGGCTAATACGTTGGGTGTGAAATTCCGTGAAGGATTTATGAAAAACCGTTATATCGGTCGTACCTTCATTATGCCAGGTCAACAGCAACGTAAAAAATCTGTTCGTCAAAAACTTAACCCTGTAGAGCTTGAGTTTAAAGGTAAAAATGTGTTGCTGGTGGATGACTCGATTGTACGTGGTACGACGTGTAATGAAATCATTCAAATGGCACGTGATGCTGGTGCTAAAAAAGTATTCTTCGCTTCAGCAGCGCCAATGGTGAAATATCCAAACGTTTACGGTATTGATATGCCTGCGAAGAAAGAGTTGATTGCTTCTGAACGTAGTGTTGAAGAAATCCGTGAAATTATTGAAGCAGATCGCTTAATTTTCCAAGACTTGGAAGACCTTAAAGCGGCAATCCGCACCAGCAAAGTACCAGATTTACAAGAATTTGACTGTTCTGTATTTGATGGTGTATACGTGGCTGGCGGCATTGATACTGCGTATCTGGATGAGTTGGAACAAAAGCGTAGTGACACAGCGAAAAAATCGAAAGATGGCTATATTGATGTCAACATCGATGCGGCTTCAGTAGATTTGACGGGTGTGACCGAGCAATAATTTTCAAAGGTTATGCGTGAAAAAGGTGGGTAATTCCCGCCTTTTTCATTTATGATGTGGCTGAATTACAATGTAATAAAGGAACTTTACATTGAAAGAAATGGGTGGCTTTTTGATCAAAAATAAAAATATGATGTGGTCTGCCAGTATCTGTGCATTGGCTGTTCTTTTGACCATGTTTATCCTCAATACAGTGTTGGGGTTGTTGGTCTATTATTTTGATCAAAGCCAATCTATTTTTTGGCATGAACTCAGTCCCTATGTCATCGCTTTATTGTTGCTGATCATCGGCTCTTCTATTCTGTATGAATTCTATGTCTTTCGTTCTGGTGGTCATTCACTGGCGAAACAATTGCGTGCAAGACGTTTAAGCCTAATTGAAAGTACACCTGAAGAATTTGCAGCGCTCAAAATTACCGAACAACTCTCCGAACGTTTTCTCATTGATACACCTGCTGTTTATGTGCTGCCTGATGAAGTGGGGGTGAATGCACTGACTGCGGGTTTCTTGCCTCGCGATATTGCAATTATTTTGACTTGGGGGGCATTACAAAATTTGGATGAGTCTGAATTGTTTGGCTTATTAAGTCATGAGTTTAATCAGATTTTGTCAGGCGAAACTACGGACAATACCCGATTGAAAATTTTGTATAGCGGTCTCACAACCTTTAGCCAATGGGGTAGTAAAGTTGCGAAATTGGGCTTCAGTCGTCAGGGTTATGATCAACCGCAAAAATTTGAAACCATTTTAGTGGCTTTGGGTGGTGTGATTTGGCTGGTTGGGAGTATGGGGGTGTTAATGACGCGCTTCATTAAATACCTGACGCTAGGCAGCCGTACCTTTAGAAATGATTTAAAGACCAAACGTCTGATTCAGAACGATGCCAATATTCAAACCTTGTTGCGTATTTATGTGCATCATGCGGGTTCGCAAATTCACAGCGAATATTCAGAATCGATTTCACATATGTGTTTTGCTAACTCATTGAGTCCGCAAAGCTGGATGAATATTCATCCAGATATTGAGCAACGAATTTATGAGTTGAATCCTGGTTTGGTGCAAGACCTACAATTGGAAAATCTAAAAAGATTAAGAAATCAGCCATTATTTAGTCTGTTTCGTTCATTGGAAGAAACCAATGCGGAATATTATACCCCGTGGAGTTCACCGCAACCCTTGCCTTTATTGCGTTTATCTCCAATAAGCTTTGCAATTAAAGATGCGATTAAGCCTTTAAATCCAGAAGTGCGCAGCACCATGCAGCGCCCAGAGTTGATTGAGCGTGCATTACAAACTGCCACGGGTTCGCGCGAGGTGATGGTGGCGATTTTGATGATTCGTCAATATCGCGAGTTTATTCCTGCTGAAGCTGAAGTTAGTCGTGCCATTATTGATGCATTGCTACATTTAGATGGTCGAGTCCATTTATCTATTTTTCATGAAGCATGTGCCAACATTGGTGGTATGCCAGCAACCATTGCACGACAATTTGTGACTAAGCTTGCGCGGATTATTCAGGAAGATGGAGAAATTGGCTTGTTGGATGCGTTGTTGTTGGAGCGGGTTAAATTTGAATTAAACCTGTTACCAGTACATACCCCAACGGCCTTGGATGAAGTAAAACCGCAAATTGTACGTTTGATTGATGCCTTACTGCATGTCCAGCAGATTAATAGCGATAACCAACTTACGGTGCGTGAGCGCATATTAAAAAAGATTCTGACCATAGATGAGTTGGATATTTACGAAGAAATATCTGATGAGCCGATTGATCTTGCTGAGATCGTGCATGATATTTCGGGGTTGCTGTTGCGCGATCGTCTCATTATTTTGGGCATTGCAGAGCTGTGCCTATGGAATGACCGTATCATTACTCAAGATGAATTGGATGTTTTGGAGCTGTTGTATTGGCGATTTGGCTTTGAAACTTCAGAAATTGTCGAGCAGATGCAGAAGAAAAATAGTTTAATGATTATGTGATTAAGGTATAAATGTAGAGTTTAAAGGTATCAATAAGTGTTTTAATAAAGCACAGCAAAATAATGCGAATGTCGTTAGAATAGCGACAAAGATTGAGATGTTGAACATAAAGATGATGGGGCACCAGCGAGATATATTGGCAACAATGGGAATCGATATTTGGATTCCTAGAACTCTCGCGCGTGTACAACACTTTCAGCCATCTGGTTTATGGCGCGATCAAGCGCAACCCGAAATTATTACTGAGTTAGCCCTAAGTCAAGTTGAGCTTCCTGTCTCTGGTGAATCTGATATTCCTGAAATAGATGATGCTTTAACTCAGTTTGTTGAAATTGAAAAGGAAAATGCTCAACAAACACCTAAGCCAGTCACTCCAGTCGCAGCCGAATTACAATCACAACCTGCTATTCAAATTGAAGCTTTTGAATTACAGGCAGTAAGTCTTGCTACCTGTCTCATCGTGTTGGATGCTTCTCAGTTAACTGAAGCTCAGGCAGAACTTTGGGCTAACATTCAGCAGGCTATCCCCGTAGAATATCATGAATTAAAGTGGCCATTTCCTTTGCTTGAAATGCAAGATGGACGAGGCGCTGGCAGTTATGTGCAGGGCTTTATCGATGCAATTGGTGTAGACAAAGATCTGATTGCGTTGGGGGATATCCCTCATTTACAACAGGTGGAGTTACATCGTTTGGCGAGCTTGCAGGAAATGCTGGAGCAGCCCATTTTGAAAAAACGGTTGTGGCAGTTCATGCAAAAATCACTCAATACACGGATGAATGATGAATAAAAAAGTTGTTGTTTTTAGCCAAATTGACCCTGAAATTTTAACCCGCTTACAAGCTCAATATGATGTGGTGGTGATTGATCCGAAGCAAGGCGACGTCAATCAACAGATTCAACAGCATGTTCAACATGCGGATGGCATGATCGGGGCTGGGCGTTTGCTCAATGAAAGTAATCTCGCTGGCGCACAACAACTTAAAATCATCTCGAGTGTCAGTGTGGGTTATGACAACTATGATGTGGGTTATTTAAGTCAAAACCAGATTTGGTTAAGCCATACGCCGCATGTTTTAACGGAAACCACTGCAGATTTGGCGTTTACATTATTAATGAGTGCGGCGCGTAAAGTGCCGTATTTAGATCAATGGACCAAAACAGGCGAGTGGAAGCGTACCGTTTCTCAAGCTCAGTTTGGACAAGACATTTATGGGAAAACACTGGGAATTATAGGTCTAGGCAATATTGGTGCTGCGATAGCACGTCGCGGCTTATACGGTTTTAATATGAATATTCTGTATCATAACCGTCGTGAAAAATTAGAAATGGCACAGCCGTTGAATGCGCAATACTGTAGCCTTGATGAATTATTGCAACAGTCTGACTTTGTCATGGTTGCGGTAGATTTGAATGCAGAATCAAAAGCATTAATTTCTACTGAGCAGTTTGATTTAATGCAGCCACATGCGGTGTTGGTGAATATAGCCCGTGGTTCTGTTATTGATGAGCAAGCCTTAATTCAGGCACTGAAAGAACGCAAAATCTTTGCTGCAGGATTGGATGTATACGAAAAAGAACCACTACAAGATTCAGAGTTATTCCAACTAGATAATGTGGTGACCTTGCCACACGTGGGTTCAGCCACTACGGAGACGCGTAAAAAGATGGCGGAACTAGCTTATCGTAATTTGGTTGATGCTTTGGAAGGGCGTCAGCCAGCTTATTTGGTCAATCCTGACTTTTAAAATATTGATAACACATCATTGCAAATCCCTTGCTGTTTCAATGTTATAGTCTGCTCAGAACGAATAAGATTTTGAGATGTAGTATTGAAACGGTTTTTCGTCATTGGTAGTTTGTGTGCAATGGCTCATATCACATGGGCGGATGCAATGCATTTTTCATCTAGCCCTCAGTTTAATGTTCCTGAAATTGGCAGTGGAATAGGCTTAATTGATCGTCAAAATGAAAAAATGATTGGCGAAAAAGTCTATCGTGAAGTGCAGCATCAGTTACCGATTGCACATAATGCTTGGCTGGAAGATCAGCTCTTATTGGTATTTTCAAATATTCTCAGCCAGACCCAGCTCGGGCAGCCGATTGGTTTGGTCTTGGTCAATGATGCTCAAATTAATGCTTTTGCTGTGCCTGGTGGTTTGTTTGCATTAAATACTGGCATGATTACTTCTGCACGTAATATGGATGAGGTTGCAGGGGTGATGGCGCATGAGATTGCTCATGTGACCCAGCGACATTACAGTCGCTCACAGGAAGCATTTAAGGGGCAAAGTCTGTTGGCCTTGGCAGGTATTATTGTGGGGGCTTTGGTCGCCTCACAAGCCGATGGTAATGCGGGTGCTGCAGTGATGATGGGGTCGCAAGCTGCATTGCTAGATAATCAGTTAAGCTATAGCCGTAACCAAGAACGCGAAGCTGATCGTATAGGTATGCAGTATATGTACGCAGCGGGTTATAACCCTCAAAGTATGGCGGATTACTTCGAGGTGATGCACCGTGCCACCAGTCGAGTCAGTTTTCTGCCTGATTTTTGGCTGACGCATCCTCTTACGACTGAACGAATGAGTGAGGCACGTCTTAGGGCGAATCAGTTGCCACAAGTGAAAGGCAGTATGCGCGATGAAAATTTTGAAATATTAAAGTTGTACACATTGGTGGTGTCAAATCAGGCGACAGAACAGCAATTACAAAACTTGGCGAAGCGTGGGGATTTTGCAGGACAATTGGCCTTGGCTGCATTTTATAGCCAGCAAGGTGATTTTGTATTGGCGCAAGCACAATTGGATCAACTTAAAAAACAAAATAAGTTACACAATTTACTCACTTTAATTCAAACAGATGTTTATCTTGGGCAAAATAAATTAGATGATGCTTATCAGATTATTGCTTCGCCTGCACGGATTATGCCTGAAAACCGTGCTTTAGCCTATAAACTGGCGGAAGTGCTGATTCGTCAAAAGCAACCCGCACAAGCCAGTGCACTGGTACAAAACTTTGTGAACCAAAATCCACGTGATATCACGGGATGGCGCTTACTGCAACAAGCGGCGAATATTGATGTGGCTTCACCTTTGCGTGCAGTGAATGTATTGCGTTATCGTGCAGAGGTGGAGTACTGGAGTGGATTGGAAGAAGGTGCTATAAAATCATTATTGCATGCACAGCGTTTAGCGAAGGACAATACGGCAATGTCTGAGCTGCTCAAGCAGCGAATTGATCAGATGCAAAAGGAACGCCAGTTAAAGATTTAAGCATTAAATAGACATCATCCTTGTATAACATAACAACAAGAGGAGAGATAAAATGATTGAAGGACAGTGTTTATGTGGTACGGTCAGTTACCGTTATCATGGGGAAATTGAAAAAACAATTCTATGTTATTGTCAGCATTGCCAACGAGCACAAGGTGGTTTTGCAGGGTGGAACAGTCCATTGCAAAAGTCACTGTTTGAAATTGTGCGTGGTGTAAAAGTATTGAAAGAGTATTTTCATAGTCCAAATAAGGCGCGTGTTTTTTGTCAGGAGTGTGGCAGTCCTATTTTTTCATACCGTGTAGACTTGCCTGATGTGATTCGATTACGCTTGGGCACAGTAACTCTGGGGAAGATTCCTGCGCCCACTGAAGAGGCATATAAGCAATATAAGCCTGAATTTATTCAAATAAAATAATCAGCGCTAGTTTTGCATGAGTCCGCGCTGTATCATGATGTTCAATCATTTTTTTGATTTTAATGGTTCTAATGAAGAATAAAGTCCAGTTTCTAGCAGCACTTTGGCTTGCTGTTTCTTGTGGTTCAGCTTTTGCAAGTGTCGAAGATTATGTGGTTGCAGTGGATAAAATTAATCGCACATACAAGGCAGATGTTCGTCAGTTTTTTGGGCAACTTAATCCGCATCAAACCAGTTTTACCGCAGAGCAACAAACACGTTATTGTGGCATTGTGGGGCGTTATGTTGATCAGCTTTATACTGCGGCAGATAAAAATAGAAGTTCTTTAGATGCGCAATATCGTAATTTGACTAAGCGAGATGTAATTCAACAGGTTATGTCATCAAAAGAAATGATGATTTTAAAGAAATATAATGTGCAGTGTAATTTGACTTAAAAGGCTGTTATCTATGAACTGTCTTGTTTACGTAAAGGCAGTTCAACGATAAAGAAAGAGAGTTTTGAAAGATTAAGCGAGTTTTGCTTTGATTTTTGCAGAAACTAAAGCAGGATCGGCGCGCCCGGCTATGAGCGGACGCAGAGAGTTCATCACCTTACCCATATCTTTCATGCTAGTAGCTTCTTGAGCAGTAATTGTTTGCCCAATGATAGAATCAAGCTCTTCCTCAGTCATAGCTTCTGGTAGAAATTGAGATAAAACATCAATTTCGGCTTGTTCCTTACTAGCTAAATCATCACGACCAGCACCTTCAAAGGCTTTGATCGATTCTTTACGTTGTTTGATTTGCTTTTCAATGACCGCAAGAGTTTGAGCATCGTCAAGCTCTTTGCGCTCATCGACTTCGATTTGCTTGATTGCTGCTTGTAGACTACGAATGACCGTTAACTTATCCATTTCTTTAGCACGCATAGTTGCTTTTAAAACTTCAGTTATTTGGTTTTTTAAAGTAGTCATTTATTTTTCCAAGTCGTCAATCAATCACAAATTAATCTTAGTAAAGGCGTGTAGTACGAACTGATTCGCGCGCCAATTTCTTTTGGTAACGCTTAACAGCAGCAGCTTTTTTGCGCTTACGTTCTTGAGTTGGTTTCTCATAGAATTCACGCTTACGAACGTCAGCTAAAACACCTGCTTTTTCGCAAGAACGTTTGAAACGACGGATAGCTACGTCTACTGGTTCGCCTTCTTTCAATTTAACTTGTGGCATGAAGAATCCTCATTAAGTTATGGATAAGATCTCGGCATGATTGCCTTGATCACAAGTGAAGGTCAGTATTTTACTCATTTACATCTCATACCACAAGTCTATAATAGGTTTCGCTTTGGATTTGATATAGGTTGTAGGCAGTTTAATGATCGTTTTAGGCTTAGAAACATCGTGTGACGAAACAGGTTTGGCACTGTATGACAGTGAAAACGGCTTACGCGGGCAAGTTTTATATAGTCAAATTAAGCTGCATGCAGAATATGGTGGTGTCGTACCAGAATTGGCGTCACGTGACCATGTGCGTAAACTGATTCCTTTATTGGATCAACTACTTTTAGATAGTGGTGTGAAAAAATCTGAAATTGATGCGGTTGCCTATACCCGTGGACCGGGTTTAATGGGCGCACTCATGACAGGTGCTTTGTTTGGTCGAACTTTGGCTTTTGCACTAAACAAACCTGCAATTGGTGTGCATCATATGGAAGGACATATGTTGGCACCTTTATTGTCTGCGACACCGCCTGAATTTCCTTTTGTTGCACTGTTAGTGTCTGGTGGACATTCTCAATTGATGGCTGCCTATGGTATTGGTCAATATGAATTGCTTGGCGAGTCGATTGATGATGCTGCGGGCGAAGCCTTTGATAAAGTTGCGAAAATGATGGGCTTGCCATATCCGGGTGGTCCAAATATTTCTAAATTGGCAGAGCAGGGTGATCCAAACGCTTTTGCTTTCCCGCGTCCGATGTTGCATCAAGGCTTGGAGTTTTCATTTAGCGGTCTAAAAACAGCCGTATCTGTACAAATGAAAAAATTAGGTGATGAAAACCGTGATGCGGATATTGCGGCAAGTTTCCAAGAAGCGATTGTGGATACTTTGGTTAAAAAATCGATTAAAGCCTTAAAGCAAACAGGTTTAAAGCGTCTGGTTATTGCAGGTGGTGTAAGTGCAAATAAGCGTTTACGTGAACGTCTGGAAGCAGATTTGGCTAAAATCCGTGGACAGGTCTATTATGCAGAACCTGCTTTGTGTACGGATAATGGTGCCATGATTGCATTTGCGGGCTACCAACGTTTAAAAGCGGGTCAGCATGATGGCTTGTCTGTAACGACTACACCACGTTGGCCAATGACAGAATTAACGCAGCCAGCAGAAATTTAAAAATAGATTATTTGCTTGAAGTATACAAATTAAAAAAGCCCGACATCCTGTCGGGCTTTTTCGTATGGGTTGCTAGGTATAACTCCTGTCGTACCTCACGTCCTGGTGCTGAACTTATGATTATTGTTTTATGTTTTGGAACATCCTGTTCTCTATGGCTTCATCATATGAGTTTAGTGGGGAATTGAATAGCAGAGATCTGCCTAGATTGGTGTAAGCCAAGGCTTACAGAGTTGTAATACACTTACCCCTAGGGTTATCCACAGAAATTGCGGATAAAATTAAGGGTGCTAAGTGTTGATTTATTTGGATTTAATGAATTTTAGCGTGTTTTTTGTTCTATTTTTCCTGTTAAAAGTTTCAAACGTGTTTAAAGGTGGAGGTGAGAGTAATCGTTTTATTTAAAGGGATGACTTATCTTTGGATATAGTAAAAATCTTGTTGAAAAGCCATTATGTTAAATGGATTTTGGTGAGCTAGAATTTGGTTGCTATTTGGTATATTAAAACACTAATTTAATTAATGATTAAAGGATGATTCGATGGACTATAGATGGATCGACGAAAAACATGCAGAAGACATATCTAAACTCGCAATATGCTTAACTGAAGAAATTATACAAAGAACTGGGATTCCGAGCTTTGATATTGATTTGCCGTCAACCATAAAGTTATGTAATGAGTTTTTAGAACAAAATAAATATTCAGTGATTGCAGCCTTTCATGATGAAAAGATTATTGGCTTCGGGGCTTTATGCGAAAGTTTTTCACTTTATGCTGATGGGAAGTTTGGAATTTTACAAGAATTTTATGTGTTACCTGAATATCGCTCAGAAAAAGTAGGTCATGGACTTCTGGAGTCTATAAAAAAGCATGCTAAAAAAAATAGCTGAAAACGAATTGAACTATGTACTCCTTCTCTTCCTGCATTTGATCGTACGGTGTCATTTTATAAAGAGAATGGATTTGATCGGACAGGTGGTTATAAAATGCGATGTTTAATTCAATAAGAATCATTGTATTTTAACCGCTCATCTGAAGGTTTGCTAAAATTAGCACAATATATCTGATGTTTTAATTTTATTGATAAATAAATCATGTATTTATAATTGTAAAAAGCCCAATCTTCACCGATTGAGCTTTTTTTATAAAAGAATTTTCGAATAAAAGTTTGACATTGTTCAACTAAACAACTTTAAAAAACTAAAGTTGGTTTAATTGTTGAGATCCGACCCAATGTTTCGAAAATTGATAGGCTGCACGCCCTGAACGTTGTCCACGTGCCTGACACCATCTGAGGGCTTCGCCACGTGCTGCATCGGTCATGGGCATATTCGACTTAGCTAAATAGTGTTCGACAATTTCTAAGTAAAGCGCTTGATCCATAGGGTAGAAAGATAACCACAAGCCAAAACGGTCAGACAGAGAAATCTTTTCTTCAATCGCTTCTTGTGGATGTAGCTCTGTGTATTGTGGCACATCGACTCGCGTTACAGGCGTATTTTCATGCATGAACTCAGGTAACAAGTGGCGACGGTTACTGGTGGCATAAATAACAAAATTACTTGAGCCAGACTGTAATGAACCATCTAGCACACTTTTTAAGCTGCGGTAGTTTTCATCTTCCGCGTTAAAGGCCAAATCATCACAATAGACAATAAACTTTTCAGGACGGTTTTGAATAATTTTCTGAATTTCGGGTAAATCAGACAAATCATCACGTTCAATCTCAATTAAACGTAGACCTTGTGCTTCGTATTGGCTTAAGAGCGCACGAACAATGGAAGATTTACCAGTACCGCGTGAACCTGTGAGCAAGACATCATTGGCAGGTAAGCCTTTAAGGAACTGCAGTGTGTTTTGAATGACTTTGGCTTTTTGACGTTCAATCCCTTTCAAATCATCCAGTTCGATTTTCTTGGGATGAAAAATTGGAATGAGTTGCTGGTTTTGCCACTTAAATGCTGGGGCAGAGAAATCAGGTTCTTGCTTGAGTGTCGGGAGTGTCTGTTGTAATTGCGCCAGAACTTGAGTGAGGGATTGTAAAATGGTGTCAGGTAATTCGATAGTTGCCATAGTCATTCAGCTTATAATTACGATAAAGTAGCAAATAAGACCAACATCAGCCTTGGTTTTAGACTGTATAGTATTATGACCATGATTGCTAATCGAATCGTAATTCGCTTAAGTCAAATTTTAAAATTGAAAATGAAGAAGTTAAGTTAATGTATTTAAGCGCAGGTGTTTGAGGGAAGCTATGTTATTTCAAGAATTCATACAGGACATGAATCCGTGTCAAGCCTATCGTATAAAAAAACTAAAACGACAATTAGAGCAAGCGGAAAGCTATGCCGAGTGGAAGAGTATTGCGCTCAAGATTGACCAAGAGTCAGGGGCGCAAGAGTGGAAATATGACAATTGTTCTCCTTACTTTGATGCGGAAATGATTTCGTATCGTCTTAAATTACTCAAGCGCTATCGTTATCAGCACCGTACCCGTGACTTAATGTATTTGTTACGTGAAGGTTTAACCTACGATATTGCCAATATTGCACATCCGATGCTGTTTGCAGCAACTTTGGTTGGCACTAAAACCATCATTGAAGATTATGTGGAAGAGGTGAGTGCAAGTTTAGCGTTTATTGCCTCGGATTCCTGTGAATGTCTTGCCTATGCGGAAAAACTGGACTTTTTCAAGCATTGTGAACGGGCTTATGGTCAGCCAGCCTTGATGTTTTCTGGAGGGGCAACCTTAGGGCTTTTTCACACAGGTGTATGTAAAGCACTACTTGAGCAGGATTTGATGCCAAAAGTGCTTTCAGGCTCCAGCTCTGGTGCGATTATGACTGCCATGTTGGGTGTCTCGGAGCCTAGCAATGTTTCGGGCATATTGAATGGTGAGAATTTTTTTAGCGAAGCTTTTCACTTTCGAAAATTGCGAGATTTATTAAAAGGCAATGGTGGTGTTGCAGACGTTAAATACTTAAAGAACTTCCTTGTCGAAAATTTAGGTAATTACACTTTTGAGGAAGCCTTCAAGAAATCAGGACTGTATATCAATGTTGCAGTCGCCCCTTATGATGCAGTGCAAGATGCCCGCATTATGAATACCTATACCTCACCTGACTTATTGGTGTGGAGCGCAGTGCTTGCGTCATGTGCGGTACCTATCCTGTTTCCGCCTGTAAAGCTCACCAGTAAGCGTTACGATGGTGAGCATACACCTTATATGGCAACGACCCGTTGGGTGGATGGTAGCGTGCGTAGCGACTTCCCACAGCAGAAAATGGCACGCTTATATAATTTGAACTACAGCATTGCCAGTCAGGTCAATCCTCACATTGTGCCATTCATGCAAGATGATATTTCGCGTTTCCGACGTGATATGTTGAGCTGGCCAGAGCGTATTATTCGTCGCCAAGGAAAAGTTCTTGCCAAAGGGGTGATGGATTTCACTCGTGAACGGGCAGGAAAAATACCATCAGTACGCCGTTTACTCGATCATGGTTATGGTGTGGTCGATCAGCGCTACTATGGGGATGTCAATATTATTGGCAGTTATAGCATGCGCCATTACAGTTATATGTTACAAAACCCGCGTCCACACCTGTTCAAGTTGTTACAGCGAGAAGGTGAGCGTGCAACCTGGCCGAAAATTTCCAGTATTGAAACTCATGCGCGAATTGGTAAAACCATTCAACACGCATTGGAACTCCTTAACTATCAGCAATTGCATCCACAACCGCATGTCCAAGCTCATACTGCCTGATTTTAAATATATCGAAGGCTTAGTCCTTAAAAGCAAACCGAATAGCCTGCGATACGGACGCAGGCTTTATTCATTTGAGTGTCAAAGAAAAGGATACTGGTTAAAAATACAGTTACAGCAGGGGCATCCTAGTTATCTCATGGGATTTCAGCGCGAATTAGCGTTTTATCAGCAATGTCTAGGGTCTGAAGGGCTATCTAAGATCACATTGCCCCCTAAAATCGTGTCTAAGGCGTTTTTAGGTGAAATAGGGCTAGAAGTCGAACAGGAGCAATCCTTAACACATACGTTGCTTCTACCAGAAGCTACGCCATTTTTTGCAGTTAGCCCACAGTCATGGTCTGTGCAGATGATTCAGCATCATTTGCTACGTGCTTTAGATGTACTTGATGATTTAAATGAAGCGGGGTGGTTGCATGCCGATTTAAAACCAGAACATTTTGTGGAATATGATGGAGAGTTAAAGTTAATTGACTTCGAGCAGGTACAGTCGATAGGGCAGTCTGCACAAACTGAAATGAATGCAACCCCGCGTTATATGGCACCCGAACTTTTTCATGGCGAAGCCAAAACAGTATCAACAGATATTTATGCTCTGGGTATTATTTTCTATGAATGGCTGTCTGGACAGCGATTAAAGGCAGAAAATTATACAGATTGGGCATATTTACATTGTCAGCGCCTAAATATTGAGCTTCCTGAGAAATTTTTAGTATTTCAACCGCTTTTGTCGAAGATGTTAGCAAAGCATAAAGCGCATAGATTTGACAATTTTTATGCAATAAAACGTGCCTTAGTGACTGAAATTGCTTAAGAAAAGTACATAATCGCGGTTTTTGTTTTATATTTAATCAAACAAGAGGTTTTTTCATAAAAAGGGCTTGCCAGAGGGGAGTGATCTCTATAATATACACAGCCATCGGGGGCGTGGCGAAATTGGTAGACGCACTGGATTTAGGTTCCAGCGCCGCAAGGTGTAAGAGTTCGAGTCTCTTCGCCCCCACCACTTAATCATCAGTTGATGGTGTTTAGGTAACAGAGGATTGGTGTAATGGTAGCATGACGGTCTCCAAAACCGTTCGTCAAGGTTCGAGTCCTTGATCCTCTGCCAAATTTTTCACTTAGTGTGAAACCCAGTATGGGGGCGTGGCGAAATTGGTAGACGCACTGGATTTAGGTTCCAGCGCCGCAAGGTGTAAGAGTTCGAGTCTCTTCGCCCCCACCACTTAATGAACTGGGAAGATTAAAGCAAGGTTAACACCTTGTTTTTTTTCGTCTAGAGAAAAGTAAATTCAAAAATGACTGTCAATATGAAACATCATCTAGATGCTTTTGAAGATCTTGCTGTGCTTTTTAAAAGGATGAGGAGTTGGCTTGAATTTGTTACTGTCTTTGTGGCTTAAAGGTTTGTGATGATGTTGATGAAAACTGGATTTCTTGTTGATCAATAAAAAAAGCCCCGAAGGGCTTAAAAATATAGGAATAGCGACTCGATGAACTGTGAATACGTGTACAAGCTATTGAATTGCTTTTATTGTTAAGCTTTTAAGTGATCTTCAAACTCTTCGCCAAGCTGCATAGCCAACGAATTACCTGCTAAATCACAAGTAACTAAACCATATTCTTTTTTAAAACTAAAAGTAAAACCACGATCATCAGCGAGGGTTTTGACTGAGTAACCTAATTTTTCTAACCAAATACGAAATGCGATTAAATTTTTTGCTTTTACAACCTTCTTCACGAGACAACTCCTGTAAACATATAAATATTTAATAGGGATAGGCTAAATTTTTTAAAGGGCAAAAACCTATTTTTTTATTTATATGCTTTTTTTTGCCTAATTTCTATGCTGATCTGTAAATCGCTCTGAGTTGTGGAATGGGGCTGAAGGTTAGTAGTTCGACGTGCTTTTGAGTGATTGTATTGAGCTAAATATTGGATTTATCTTCAATTCTTATTTCGTGTCACCAATGATGTGCAACTTGATTATTTCTCAAGGTTTAGCATGCTTGAAATATTTTGTTATGAGAAATAATTTTCAAGTAGCAATTAAAAAGCTCACCGAAGTGAGCTTTTTTTACAAAGGAAGGATTAGAGACCAGCAGAAGACTTAAGCGCTTCAACTTTGTCTGTTTTTTCCCAAGTAAATGCAGTATCAGAACCTTGGCGACCAAAGTGACCATATGCAGCGGTTTGCTTGTACATAGGTTGAATTAGGTCGAGCATACGAGTAATGCCGTATGGACGTAAGTCAAAGTGTTCACGAACCAATTGGATAATCAATTCATCAGCCACTTTGCCTGTGTTGAAAGTGTTGATAGAAATAGAAGTAGGCTCAGCAACACCAATTGCATAAGACACTTGAATTTCACACTTGTCTGCCAAGCCAGCAGCAACAATGTTTTTCGCAACATAACGACCAGCATAAGCAGCAGAACGGTCAACTTTAGATGGATCTTTACCAGAGAAAGCACCACCACCGTGACGCGCCATACCGCCGTAAGTATCTACAATGATTTTACGACCAGTTAAACCACAGTCACCTACAGGACCGCCAATCACAAACATACCTGTTGGGTTGATGTGGAATTTGGTGTCCGCATGGAACATTTCAGCAGGAATAATTTTCTTCACGATTTCTTCAATCACAGCTTCTTTTAAGTTAGCTTGTGAGATTTCTGGATCGTGTTGAGTAGACAATACAACAGCATCTAAACGTACTGGTTTGCCATTTTCATAAGCAAAAGTCACTTGGCTTTTTGCATCTGGGCGTAACCACGGTAATGAGCCATTGCGACGCAATTCAGCTTGCTTTTCCATTAAGCGATGCGCATATGAAATTGGCGCAGGCATAAGTACGTCAGTTTCACGGCTTGCATAACCAAACATTAAGCCTTGGTCACCCGCACCTTGATCTTCAGGCTTCTGACGGTCAACACCTTGAGCAATTTCAGGTGACTGTTTGCCAATCATGTTGATCACGGCACAAGTCGAACCATCAAAACCTAAGTCAGAGTGGTGGTAGCCAATACCATTAACAGTTTGGCGTACAACCGCTTCAACGTCGATATTTGCAGTTGTTGTGATTTCGCCAGCAAGTACGACAGCACCCGTTTTTACAAGCGTTTCACAAGCAACCCGCGCATATGGGTCTTCTTTTAAGATTGCATCCAAGATAGCATCACTGATTTGATCAGCCATTTTATCTGGATGGCCTTCGCTTACAGATTCCGAAGTAAATACAGCGTACTCGCGCATAAGTCCTATCACAGTTAATTTTAAAGACGCAATATGTTACATCGAGTTAGACTTTAGGACTAGCTCATCTTGTATAAAAAAGGATGAATTTATTTCAATTCAATGACTTTTTATTTGATATAACCATCTATAAAACTGATAAAGAAGGAATAAATAAAAAGATACTCAATATTTAGAGCAGATAAATTACACAATTAGATGCGATTATTTTAGATACAAATCATGGTCTATTTGCTCCAAACCAGTCAAATGA
This sequence comes from Acinetobacter sp. NigerLNRRAM0016, assembly GCF_054112845.1. Lineage (NCBI taxonomy): Bacteria > Pseudomonadati > Pseudomonadota > Gammaproteobacteria > Moraxellales > Moraxellaceae > Acinetobacter > Acinetobacter sp. NigerLNRRAM0016. Next base: position 55,953 of record NZ_JBSYVT010000007.1, on the reverse strand, counting down.
CTAACCTTAAGTTCAGTTATAGCAACTTAATCTTTCATTTATATTTAAAAATAGTACAGTTTGAATGTGTTTGGCGTTAGCGCAGAGTTCTGCTTTAGGGTTAAGGGATTTTTACTGCAATGCTGTAATGGGGGTATAAGTTCTATTCAAGGATTGGTTATTCGTATTCTTTACCAGCCATATAGATCCTTCGCAATATGCAGCCAAAGGATGACTAAAAGATAGAAGTTTATCAGGCACAAAAATGACTGAGATGTTAGATGCAACAAATCAGTCAGATTATGCAGATTGGTGAATCGATATCCTTAAGCGTATTTTGAATTAGTTAAACTGATAGGTGTACGATAAAATTAAGCGTTCATCAGGATTGTTTAAATAGGTATTGTTATCCATCATGAAAGCCATGGCGTTGAATGAATGACGCTTTTGGACTAAATAACCCAGACCTAAACCAGCAAAGTAACCTTTATGGTTTTCACCTGCATCATTTTCTGAGCCATAGCTACCCACGGCAAAGCCCATCATCGTGAGCTCTGGGGTAAATGGTTTTAAAGCAAAAACACCTAAATAGCCGCTACTGCCAGAAACTTCCACCATGCTAAAGCCACTTTCTGCATTCGGCATGCTGGCTAAATCAGACAAATTAGCACACTCACCATTCGGGTTGGTACAGCGTGGGGATTCACCATCATTATAGGTATAACCTGCTGTAGGAAATATTTGAATCCCAGCAGGCTCAAAGCCAAAATAGCTTAAGGGCATAAATGTACCAATACTGTAATTGGTCTGGTTTGCGCCATTGATATATTCGCTTTTACCAAAGTTAAAATTCACAATACCAATTGGAAAGAGCCACGAGCCACCTATGCGCCATTCGCTGGCATCACTATTAATACGAGCATTGAGTTTTTTTGCCTGACCGATGGCATAAGAGCCAGAAAATGAATAATTATCATCATTAAAATCGAAATTGTTGGCATAGGAGACACCAAGTTTGGTAGTGACTTTGGTGGGGTCGTCCGCTAGTTTTTCAGTATTGCTATTTAGTGGTTGCTTCTGCTGCCATCACACTGCCTGCGAACATGAATATGGCGATGGCATAAAGGGGAGTTAATCTCATAAAAACCTCTAGTGTTATATCGTTATCGGGCTATTTATTGATTCTCATGCGGGATGAGAGTGTCATTTTTTATACTTAATGGAAATATACTACAGAATCAGGTTGTTGATGAATTCATCAAACTGCAAATTGCTAAAAACATTTTGATCCTAAAATGATGAAAAGATGCTGGATTACTTGCGCTTACGATTAGGGATTTTGGATTATGTAGCACTTTACGCGAGTGATTTTATTCAAACCTAGTGATTGCCTGCACTTGAATTGATGCTTATTGAAACGCTCATTAAAACATGGTTTAAAATTTTATTTTGTAGCTATGTATTGAACTGCATTCAATTCAAGATATTGATGTGGAAGCAGTGATTTAGCTTTTCGCGGGTCAGACACAATGGATGTTGTGTTGAATTGGATGATTAATCAAGAAAGATAAGCGTGTCCCTAAAAATCAAAACTTAAAATAACCCTGCCTGCAAGTCCACATAAGTAGCAATTAGTAGGGAAAAATTGTGTATAAGGCTTTACCCACTCCGCTTTTTTTAAGACAATAGTGCCTAGTTTTGAATGTGATATTCATCTTCTTTAAATTGTTTTAATTGGACTCTGATCTATGACAACCCCTTTGAACGAACGTCGTGTTGCAAATGCAATTCGTGTATTGGCTATGGATGCTGTGCAAAAAGCCAACTCAGGACATCCAGGTGCACCAATGGGGATGGCAGATATTGCAGACGTCGTTTGGCGCGAATTCCTAAACCATAATCCGACGAATCCACAATGGGCGAACCGTGACCGTTTTGTATTGTCGAATGGTCACGGCTCAATGCTTCAGTATGCATTGTTACATTTAACGGGTTATGAGCTTTCAATTGAAGATTTAAAAGCATTCCGTCAACTTCATTCAAAAACTCCAGGTCACCCTGAATTAGGCTATGCACCTGGTATTGAAACTACAACTGGTCCATTGGGTCAGGGTATTGCAAATGCTGTAGGCTTTGCATTGGCTGAAAAAACTTTAGCGGCGCAGTTCAACAAAGAAGACCTCACAGTTGTTGATCACTTCACTTACTGTTTCTTGGGTGATGGCTGTTTAATGGAAGGTGTTTCACACGAAGTGTGTTCACTTGCAGGTACTTTAGGTCTAGGTAAGTTAATTGCTTACTATGACGACAACGGCATTTCAATTGACGGTGAAGTAGAAGGCTGGTTCTCTGACGATACAGAACAACGTTTCAAATCTTACGGCTGGCAAGTGCTTCGCGTGGATGGTCATGATAACGATGCGATTCGCGCTGCAACTTTAGAAGCGAAAGCGGAAACTCAAAAACCGACCATCATTATTTGTAAAACAATTATTGGTTTAGGTTCGCCTAACAAGCAAGGTAAAGAAGACTGTCACGGTGCACCACTTGGTAATGATGAAATTGCATTAACACGTGAAGCATTAGGCTGGACTGAAGGTCCATTTGAAATTCCTGCTGATGTTTATGCAGCTTGGGATGCGAAAGCGAAAGGTGCTGAATCTGAAGCGGCTTGGGATGCGTTGTTTGCTCAATATGCAGCTAAATATCCAACTGAAGCAGCGGAGTTAAAACGTCGCCTTTCAGGTGAATTACCAGCTGAATTCCTTGCACAAGCAGATGCGTTCATTGCTGAAACCAATGCTAAAGCAGAAACAATTGCAACGCGTAAAGCAAGCCAAAACACTTTACAAGCATTTGGTCCATTATTGCCTGAATTATTGGGTGGTTCTGCTGACTTGGCGGGTTCTAACTTAACGCTTTGGAAAGGTTGCCAAGGTGTTCAAGATAACCCTGCTGGTAACTATGTACACTATGGCGTACGTGAATTCGGTATGACTGCAATGGCGAATGGCGTTGCTTTACACGGTGGTTTCATTCCTTACGTTGCAACATTCCTTATGTTTATGGAATATGCACGTAATGCGGTGCGCATGTCTGCACTCATGAAACAACGCGTAATTCATGTGTATACGCATGACTCAATTGGTTTAGGTGAAGATGGTCCAACGCACCAACCAGTTGAACAAATTGCATCTTTACGTGGTACACCAAACCTAAATACATGGCGTCCAGCAGACACTGTTGAAACTGCCGTTTCTTGGAAGTCTGCATTGTCTCGTCAAGAAGGTCCTTCGGCGTTAATCTTCTCTCGTCAAAACTTGCCATTCCAAACACGTACTCAAGCGCAAATTGAGAACGTGGCAAAAGGTGGTTATGTATTGGCTGAAGAAAAAGGTGAATTAAAAGCGATTATTATTGCAACAGGTTCTGAAGTATCTTTAGCGATGGAAGCTTACGCGCAATTAGAAGGTGTGCGTGTCGTTTCTATGCCATGTGCTGAAGAGTTCATAAAGCAAGATGCTGCGTACCGTGAAGCTGTTTTACCTGCTCATATCCGTGCACGTGTAGCGGTAGAAGCTGCGCATGTTGATTACTGGTGGAAATTTGTTGGTCTAGACGGCAAAGTGATCGGTATGACTACTTATGGTGAATCTGCACCTGCGAAAGACTTGTTCCAATTCTTCGGTATTACGACTGAAGCGGTTGTGAATGCGGTTAAAGAATTGACTGCTTAATCGGTCATTTCTAAATAAAAAAACGCCTCACAATGAGGCGTTTTTTTATGCGCTTAAAGTTTATAAATCATAACAATAAGAACAGATAAAACTTTATTAGAGATGGATCGCACTGCTAAAAGCCTTAGGGTTTTATATTTCTTAAAGTAAATAGTTCTAGCTTTATTGGAGAGATGCTGAATTGGCATGCAAGCGATTCATTTACTGTGTAATTTGTCACAATCGTTCTACTAAAATTGAGAATCATATTAATTCGTTAAACTGTTCTAAATTTGAAACATATCGTCTTATACATAACAGTGAATTATAATTTCAAAGGTATACACTAATAATCATTCTGAAACGAGATACAATCACATGAACTTAAAAACATTAACTTTGGGTTTGGCCGTTGCTTCAGTTGCAACATTCTCTATGGCAAAACCTGTTGCATATCAAATTGATCCAACACACACGGCAACTGTGTTCTCTTGGAGTCACTTTGGTTTCTCTACGCCATCTGCAAACTTTAGCGATATTCAAGGAACAATTAATGTTGACAATGACAAGCCAGCAAATTCTTCAGTAAATGTGACAATTCCATTGGCAAGCTTAAACACCAATGTAAAAGCATTAGATGAGCATTTGAAAAAAGCTGAATTCTTTGATGCCATCAATTATCCAAACATTACCTTCAAAAGTACGAAAGTAGAATCTTTAGGTAATAATCAATATAAAATTACAGGTAACTTAACGGTTAAAGATGTGACTAAACCTGTTGTGCTTGATGCGGTGATGAACAAGCAGGGTGAGCATCCGATGACTAAACTTCAGTCAATTGGCTTCAATGCGACGACTTCTTTTGACCGTTCAGCATTTGGTGTTGGTGCTTATGTACCGAATGTAGGTGACAAGATTACAGTCAATATTACGACTGAAGCATCAGTTCCTGCGAAGAAATAATCTCCCCACGATTTCTTCGGGAAAGTAAAAGGCACTCATTGGGAGTGCATTTTTTATATCCGTTACTTTTGGAGAAATATAGCGGATCGATCAGATTAAGCGTTCTTATTCAATATGTTGCATGAAAAACTGTAAGACTTGCGGGGAATGTTGTTCTAAGGTTGGTGCAAAGCGTTGGTTATCTGCACGTAGGCTAGGAATATCAATCTTGGCGTGGCGGAGTTCACTGGTATGCCCAATCAACCATTTTTCCATTGCATCTGCGGCAACCTCAATATGAAATTGTAATGCCAAAATGTTGTTACCCAGCTTAAATGCTTGATGTGGGTAAAGGTCAGAGCTTGCCAAAAGTTCAGCCTGTTCAGGTAAATCGAAGGTATCGCCGTGCCAGTGTAAAACTGGAGTCTCCTGAAGTGATGCAAGCGGGTTCTGGGCGACAGGTTTAATCTCCAAACTGCTCCAGCCTATTTCTTTTTGTGCGCCAGCATAGACTTTGGCACCGAGCGCATGCGCAATCAATTGTGCGCCTAAACAAATCCCGAGCGTGGGTAAATTACGCGCGAGTCGCTGCTTGAGCAGTTCAATCTCTTGGGTAAGAAATGGGTAGTCTGCCGTTTCATAGACTCCAATTGGACCGCCTAAAATGACCGTGAGCCCTTCATGTTCAAGTGCTTTACGTAAATCATCAACTCCTGCCTCTACGTAACGCACACGAAAGCCCAGTTGATAGAAAGTATCTTCTAATGCACCAAGGTCTTCAAAAGCAAGATGCTGAATGGCATAAATCGTTTCAGGGAAATCGGGAGCTGTTGTTTTCATACGCTTTAAATTGTGATGAATAAACGAAATAGTTTTGAATATATACCAAAATTATAACGCTTCGTAAGTAATTAAAGTTAAACCGTCAGACTTGCCTTCAAAAATACCTTGCTAGCCTCAATCACTTGTTTTTGTATATTTTCATCAGTCATACCGCGTGCGAGGGTTATTGCACCTACCAGTTGGCAAAGTACGCCCCATGCTTTGATTTCACAGCCTAAATGCTGAGTAAAAAGTGCATGACCCCGTAATAACTCTTGCTGATAAAGCTGTTTGACATCGTCTTCTGAGCGGGCAACTTCACTGGCAAGTGCAGGTAATATACAGCCCCGGTCGGCATGCTGAACATGAGACAGATTTAAATAACGATTCAACTCAAACTCAATCCAGTCCGCAGGATCATCATGCGGATTTTCTTGCCACATGGCCAAACTCTGTTGCAGTTCAGCTTCTACCAGTGCTTTTAACAGTTCATGTTTAGAAGAAAAATGCGAATAAAAGGCACCACTGGTCACGCCAGCCGCTTTCATAAAGCCATCAACACCAGTCGCAGCAAAGCCTTGTTGTTTGGCGAGTTGACCACTAATCTGAAGTAGTTCTTTGCGTTTTTCTTGTTTGTAGCCTGGCTTGTATCGCATAACGAGGACTCATGAATGAGGTTTGACGATTTGAAAATTATAACATAGTATTCGTTATGGTAACGATCGTTATTTAAAAAGAGAACTACAATGAGTCAAGGAAATGAACAGGGAAGCACACATAAAGGCGTCGCTTTAATCATTGGTGCAGGTGATGCAACAGGCGGTGAAATTGCCAAACGCTTTGCACGTGGCGGCTATATCGCATGTATGACCAGACGCAATGCGGCAAAGTTGCAGCCGTTAATTAATGAAATTGAGCAAAATGGCGGTACAGCATATGGTTTTGCTTCCGATGCACGAAAAGAAGAACAAGTGATCGCGCTGATTGAACAGATTGAAAGTCGCATAGGACCCATTGAAGTGATGGTCTTCAATATTGGGGCAAATGTGCCGTGTAGCATCTTAGAGGAAACTGCACGTAAATACTTTAAAATTTGGGAAATGGCATGCTTTAGTGCTTTTCTAGTCGGGCGTGAGGTTGCCAAACGTATGGTCCAACGCGAACGGGGCAGCATTATTTTTACAGGCGCTACCGCTGGCGTGCGCGGAGCTGCCAACTTTGCTGCGTTTGCAGGGGCGAAGCATGCTTTACGTGCATTGGCACAAAGTATGGCGCGTGAATTGGGGCCAAAGAATATTCATGTTGCACATGTGGTGGTGGATGGGGCAATTGATACCGATTTTATTGAAACGACCTTCCCTGAAATCTATGCGCTAAAAGAGCAGGATGGAATCTTAAATCCAGCCCACATCGCTGAAAATTATTGGCATCTGGCGCATCAGCCGCGTGATGCATGGACACATGAGTTAGATTTAAGACCATGGATTGAGCGTTGGTAATATTGGACTTTTAAAATGATAAAGAGGGAGTTTTTAATGCAAAGTATTGAGTTTTATTTTGATTTAGGCAGTCCATATAGTTATATGGGTTTTCATCGAATTCAGAAAATCGCAGCTGAAAAGCATGCCAAAATTATCTGGAAACCGATGCTTTTGGGTGGCGTATTTAAAGCAACAGGGAATAGTAGTCCAATGACGGTGCCTGCCAAGGCACAGTATGCTATGAATGATTTAAAGCGTTGGTCAAAACTCTGGCAAATTCCAATGCAGATGAATCCTTATTTTCCAATTAATACCCTGCAACTGATGCGTTTGGTGACGGCTGTACAGCGCTATCAACCAGATCAATTTCTGGCTGTACTGACTGGTGTGTTTGATGCCATGTTTGGCGAACCTTGTAATCTGAATGATCCGCATGAATTTAAACAACTGATGCTTGATTTAGGTTTGGATGTTGCACAAGTCCAAACATGGCTGGATGATGAGCAAGTGAAGCAGCAATTAAAGTCCGTCACCGAAGAAGCCGTGCAACGTGGAGTGTTTGGTGCGCCAACGTGGTTTAATCAAAATGAAATTTACTGGGGAATCGATCATCTGCACTTTTTAGAGCGGGCCTTAACTTCAGCTTAAATGATATGTATCTTTTAAAAACAATCTCTTGTATGAAAGTACGGGAGATTTTCTCTTAGAAATTTCTTCATAGCTAGCCCTTTTGAGCAGTAATACCTTTCTAAGATATAAAGTTTCAATTGCAATTTCATACTCATTTTTATAAATTAGGTAGATCGGTATACCTATTTAGATAATTGGCATGAGTAATAAGTCCGCAAAGGAAAAAATTTTAGATGCAGCAGCAACTTTGTTTTATAACGATGGAATTGCCAATACGGGGATCAATGCCATTACTGATCGGGCAGGTGTGGCTAAAATGTCACTCTACAATAATTTCCCGACCAAATCTGATTTGATTGCTACTTACATCCAAGCCAGACATCAGGAATGGCTAGACTTGTATGCCAAGCGTTTAGTGCATGCAGATACTCCATTTGAGCGGATTCTGGCAGTCTTTGATGCTTATCAAGACCATGCTGAATATGCCTACGAAAAAGGGTTTAGAGGCTGTGGTTTATTGAATGCAGCGGCAGAATTTCCTGCTGCAAGCCCAGAAAGACTGGCGGTGAAGCAACATAAAGATGAAGTTGAGCAGATTTTGGTAGAACATTTGAATGCAATGTTTCAGGAGCAAATTAAAGCCCAAGAATTGGCATTATTTATTTCCTTTGTTTTAGAAGGCTCGATTGCCCGTGCGGGTCTGGATGGTAATGGAACGAAGGTGCATGCCGCGAAACAAATGATAGAGCACCTGTTACAGCAGGAGTTAAATGGGTGAGTCAGAAATTAGATTTAAGTGCGTATTATGGTTTTATCGCGGTACTGATTGCCTCGGTATTATGGGGAACCACGGGTACGGCTGCTTCCTTTGCACCCAATTTAAGTCCATTGGCCATTGGGGCGCTGGCAATGGGTGGTGGCGGGCTATTACAAGCACTCTTAGCCAGAAAGAAAATTGCGAAGCATTTGAATGATATTCCACGCAACAAAGGTATCTTGTTGCTTGGTGCGCTTTCAGTTGCCATTTATCCCTTAGCATTTTATAGCTCTATGCATTTGGCAGGTATTACCATTGGTACGGTCATTTCTATTGGTACAGCACCGTTATTTACTGCCTTACTGGAGCGTTTCTTGGATCAGAAGCAATTATCTAAGCGTTGGTTTTTAAGTTGTTGCTTCGGTGTTTTAGGGGTGTTGTTACTTTCACTGGGTGAGTCACATGCAACCAGTCAGCTACAACAGCATTCAACCGATCAGAAAGTTTTAGGTGTCATTCTAGGCTTGGTTGCTGGACTAACCTATTCACTGTATTCATGGGCTGCCAAAAAGATGATTGACCGTGGGGTGGATGCCAAAGCCTCAATTGGTCTGATTTTTGGATTTGGGGCTATGTTATTGTTGCCGACTGCCTTGTATACGGGTAGTAATCTATTTGATGAGGCCATCCATGTCTATGTGGTGGGCTATATGATGCTCATCCCCATGTTTTTGGGCTATTTATTATTTGGCTATGGACTTAGAACTGTGCCTGCGAGTCGTGCAGTGACTTTAACCTTGTTTGAACCGTTTATGGCGGCTGTTTTTGCCATGCTGATCGTGGGTGAGCAATTGGATGGATTGGGCTGGCTGGGCATGGGACTTATTTTTGTGTGTTTGATAATTCTGTTTAAAGTTGAGGATCAACCCAAGACTGAAGCCGAAATGCTTCCAAGCACTGAAATTTAAAAAGCGGATCGCAAAAATACATTGTCAAAATAAATAAAAGATAAAAAGGAAAACAGCGAACCGAGGTTCGCTGTTTTCAGTTTTCTTGCAAAGGAAACAAGTTTCAAGAGAGGGAATTAGAAGAAACCTGCTGGTTTAGTTGAGTAGCTTACTAACAAGTTTTTAGTTTGTTGGTAGTGATCAAGCATCATTTTGTGGTTCTCACGTCCGATACCTGATTTTTTATAGCCACCGAATGCCGCATGTGCAGGGTATACGTGGTAACAGTTGGTCCAAACACGACCAGCTTCAATCGCGCGGCCAGCACGGTAAGAAGTATGTGCTGAACGAGACCAAACACCAGCACCTAGACCATAAATGGTGTCATTGGCAATTTTGATTGCTTCATCAAAATCTTTGAACGTTGTTACAGACAAGACTGGTCCAAAAATTTCTTCTTGGAAAATTTTCATGTCGTTGTTGCCTTTGAAGACAGTCGGTTCAATATAGAAACCGCTACCCACTTCTTGACGAGCACCACCGCCCATAAGTACTTCAGCACCTTCGCCACGACCTGTAGCAATACAGCTTAAGATTTTGTCTTGTTGCTCTTGCGAAGCTTGCGCACCAATCATGGTTTCTGTATCTAATGGGTGACCTGTCTTAATGCGTTTAACACGCTCAATTGCTTTTTCAAGGAATTTGTCTGCAATGCTTTCTTGAACAAGGGCACGTGAAGGGCAAGTACATACTTCACCTTGGTTCAAGGCAAACATGGCAAAACCTTCAAGCGCTTTTTCAAGGTAGTCATCTTCACGATCCATCACATCTTCAAAGAAAATGTTCGGAGATTTACCACCAAGTTCTAGCGTTACAGGAATAATGTTTTCAGTAGCATATTGCATAATCAACTGACCCACTTGCGTAGAGCCTGTGAATGCAATTTTTGCAATACGTGGACTAGTTGCCAGTGGACGACCCACTTCAGCCCCAAAACCGTTTACGATGTTCAAGATGCCTTCTGGCAGTAAGTCTTGAATGAGTTCAACTAATACGAGAATGCTGACAGGCGTTTGTTCAGCTGGTTTAAGCACGATACAGTTACCCGCAGCTAATGCTGGAGCAAGTTTCCATGCCGCCATAAGAATTGGGAAGTTCCATGGGATAATTTGACCCACAACACCCAATGGCTCATGGAAATGGTAAGCAATTGTGTCTTCGTCAATCTCAGAAATGCCACCTTCTTGTGCACGGATACAGCCTGCGAAATAACGGAAGTGATCGATGGCAAGCGGAATATCTGCTGCAAGGGTTTCACGGATCGGTTTACCGTTGTCCCAAGTTTCTGCAACTGCGAGTAATTCAAGGTTTTGTTCTAAACGATCTGCAATTTTAAGGAGCAGGTTTGAACGTGTAGTAGGAGAGGATTTGTTCCATTGAGCCTTAGCTTTGTGCGCTGCATCAAGCGCAAGTTCGATATCTTCAACCGTTGAGCGAGGAACTTTAGTGAATACTTTGCCATCGACAGGCGATAGGTTTTCAAAGTATTCTCCTTTAACAGGTGCTACCCATTGGCCACCGATAAAGTTTTCGTATTGAGCTTTAAATTGAACCTTAGAACCAGGTTGATTAGGATCGACGTAACGCATATATAATTTCCTTTGCTTGTTGTTTGTCTAAGCATCTACAGCTTTGGTATAAGGTACATGAGTACATTATTTGTTTAGCATAGCTAGCATAAGGTTGGAGAAAGGTTGGAATGTAGAAGGTTTACAACAGGACGACAAATGCTTACAAAAACAGTTAAGTACAGGACGTCAGATCATTAGTTTTGAGAGAAAGCAATGATGAATAAGCAGGCATTATTAGAAAAAAGACAAAGGATTGATCAGTTCCGCCAAAGTAGTAGTCTTTCGCCTTTACATGCAGAACAATTAGGGCAAAGTATTGCAAGCTCATGGCAACGTTCAGCTTCGGCAGCCATTCCTAAAGACCGTATGGCAGCACCGATCAATCATCAGCATCACCGTGGTCAGAACAGTGCATTAGAGCATGCCTTACAGCTCTGCACGGAAGATCTTAAACACATTGCCCAGCAATCCTCTATGGTGGTTGCGGTTGGTGATATTGGCAGTACCATCGTTTGGTCAGCATCGAGTCATCAAATGCAAAGTGCAGCAGAAAGTGTGCATTTTGTGGCAGGTGGTCAATGGCGTGAAGAATTGGTCGGAACCAATGCGCTGGCATTGTCCTTAAAAACCCAGCAATCCAGTTGTGTGTTCTCCAATGAGCATTACATGACCTCGATTCAGGATTGGGTCTGTTATGCGGCTCCGATTATTGATCCATATTCAAAACAAGTCTTAGGGGTGATTGATCTCTCGACTACGTGGAAAAATCACAACAGTTTGGGCTTATTGGCAGCGGAGCGCTGTTCTTCCATTATTCAAACCGCTTTATTAGAGCATCAGAAACAGCAGTTGTTTATTCGTGCTTTTGCCATTCCGCAAATTTTGTTTAATGGCAAGGTATTGGTGCTGACACCGCGTCAAATCGAAATTTTGGCGATCTTGGCACTTTGCCCGCAAGGTTTGACTTTAGATACCTTGCATCAAGCCTTATATGGTGAGCGTAAAGTCAGTATTGGGACTTTAAAAGCAGAAATGTCGCAGTTGCGTGATATTTTGGGTGGTATGCTCGGTTCACGACCATATCGTTTATTGGTCAATGTGGATGCAGATTTCTTACAAGCCGAACAGGCATTGGATGCAGGCTATCTGGAAACAGCGTTAAAGCTGTACACAGGCGTGTTTCTTGCCAAGACCGAAAGTCCGTTCTTGTGTGCATGGCGAGACTGTTTGGAATCACGCTTAAGTGACGCGATTTTTAAAGCCAACGAAACCGATGTATTGCTCAAGCATGTGGCACATTTCCCTGAAGCCATCGATGCTGTTGAGCGTTTGATTGAACTGATGCCGAAATCACATCCTGTGCATCAAACGCTACTCAAACTGAAAGACAGAGAGGATCTTTAATCAGATTCCTTTCTCTTTAATCCATGCGAACAGGGCATGATAAACCTGTTCGCGGGTTTTCTTGTTGGATAACACCAAATCATGCAAACCGTTTTCAAAACTTCGAATACGGACATCACCGTGTATTTTCTCAGCATTTTTCTGAATATCATCCACGTTTAAAATGACGTCACTGGTTTGTGCTTCAATTCCCCATTTTTTCGGGTTGGTGGTTTGATGCGAATGCATGACCAGCGTAGGTACCGTCACGGTTACACCTGCATGGATTTCTTTTTGTGCCTCATGAATTGCCCGTATAAAACTCAGTTTCACCATTGAGTATTTCGGTAATTTCCATTCCAGATTAAAGTTCCATTCGCCAGAATAGTGACAATGAATGCTCGGTACATACCATGGGTTGAGACCACTCGGCACGGGAAGGTTGGGCAAGAGGCGTCCGAGCTTGCTCAGTTGTGGCAGGGCTTTGTTTTTCTCAAATTCACTCATGTTGAAATCGTAAAACGGACTATTTAGCCATAAACCCTTAATCAGCGGATGCTGCGGATAATGTGCAGCATATAGGGTGCAAATCAGTCCACCTGTAGAATGACCACTCAATAATACCGCTTCATGTCCTTCTGCTTGAATGACCTCTAAGGCTTTGGTGATTTCGGCATCATATTCACGTAAGTCACGCACGTTATACAGTTGTTGATGCCCCAATCGTGAACGCCCGTATTTACGTAAATCGAGTGCATAAAAGTCGAAGCCATGCTGATTGAACTGGTCTGCCATTTCCGTTTGGAAGAAGTAATCAATAAAGCCATGGATATATAAAACAGCTTTGGTACTGGCTTGCGCTGCTTTTTTACGGACTAATGTGGCAATGACCTTACCTTCATAGTCATCAGGAAGTTCGAGTACAAGTTGCTGATAATCTGAACCCAATATATCGGCTTGATAGGTGTTTGGAATTTTAAGCGATGTCATTGTTATACTCATCAAGATTTATTATGTGTTTAATCCTTGATGATGTTGCTGCATTTGTCAAATTGAATTAAAAAATAGGCAAAAAAATGCAACCCAGTGCCTTCTTCTGTAGAGAATCTAGTGTGCAGTCACTGGTTAGTCAACAGTGACTGCACTCCATGCCTGATTCAGCCAGAACTGGGTTGCCAAAAGCAAAAAGTAAGAGATTGGAGAGACTTACACCGCTGCTTTAAAATCTACAACTGAGGCACCGCTTTTCAACGCTGCTTTGAAGATGTCGACCACTTGCGCATGAGTCGCTTTACGTGGGTTCGTCAACATGCAGGCATCTTTTTGCGCATTCTCAGACATAATACCGAGGTCTTGTTCTTTCACACCCAACTCAGCAAGGCTAGATGGGATACCAATTGACGCAGATAATTCACGAATCGCATCAATAGCAGCATAAGCAGCTTCAGTGACTGTTAAACCGTTGGTGTTCACACCCATTAACTCTGCAATGCGTGCATAGCGGTCAGGGCATGCAATTAAGTTGAACTCACACACGTGTGGCAGTAAGACTGCGTTACATACGCCGTGTGGCAGGTTGTAGAAACCGCCAAGTTGATGTGCCATGGCGTGGACATAACCTAATGATGCATTGTTAAATGCCATACCAGCAAGGTACTGTGCATAGCTCATGGCATCACGTGCTTCTAGGTTTTCACCGTTTGCTACTGCAGGGCTTAACCATTGGCTGATCATGGAAATTGCTTTTTCTGCACACGCATCTGTGATTGGGTTTGCTGCTGTAGAAACATAAGCTTCAACGGCATGTGTTAATGCATCCATACCTGTTGCAGCAGTTAAGCTTGCAGGTTTAGCAATCATCAGTTTAGGATCATCAATTGCAATGAGTGGAGTACAACGCCAGTCTACAATTGCCATTTTCACGTGAGTGTCTGTATTGGTAATAATACAGAAGCGCGTCATTTCAGAGGCAGTACCCGCAGTTGTGTTCACTGCAATAAGTGGTGTCATTGGTACAGAGCTTTTGTCGATACCTTCGTAATCACGAATATGACCACCGCCCGCAGTTACCAGACCAATACCTTTGGCACAGTCATGCGATGAACCACCACCAAGTGATACAATGAAGTCACAGCCTTCATCATTGTAGGCTTGTACACCATTATGTACGTTAACATCTGTTGGGTTTGGTTCTGCACCTGGGAAGATGTGGCTATCAACACCAGCATCTTTAAGATAACTTGCGATGGTGTCAGCTACGCCAAATTTGAATAAACCTGCATCGGTGACAATCAGTGCTTTCTTAGCACCTAAATTTTGAGCTTTGGTTCCAATTTCTTTGGCACAGCCTGGTCCAAAAAGTGAAACACATGGAATATAAAAACCGTTGGTTTGATCTGCAATATTTTTAAAAGCCATGGTGCGATTCCTTCTACCATTGTTATGTTCTGAGCGGTGACCCTCACCGTGGTTTGAGTATTGTATGAAGACAAAATTAAGCCTACCTACCAAATACCTACCATAGAATTGAAGGCATACTTTTTTTAAGACTTTTGATGGCAAGATAGCGGTTACAGTTTTTGGTATCTATAAGATAAATAAAAATAAAATGAACTAAACGGCAAAAGGTGATTTTTTTAAAAATTTGATTAAAATAATAAGTAGCATTATACAAAAGTAGAATGAGGGGCGCGTATGGAACAAGAACGTTTAATACCGCAACATCGTCAAATTGCTCAAATGATGTTGAGTTTTTCTCCTGACCTGACTGCCATGCAACAGCAACAATGGCAGATTTTGGGGAATTTGAATGCGCAAAATATGTTTCGCATAGACCAAGAAAAACATACGATTTTTATTATGAATGAGATGTTTTATCTCAGCTTCCATTTGGTTCAAAACAACAATACGCCCTTGTTACAGCATGATTTTAGCTATCAAGGGCAACATGCCGAATTACTTGAAGATTTCTTTTTGCATGATGTCGGTTTTCTGACAGATCATTTGAATGAACAGCACTCCCTATTTTTAAAAAATAAAGTGCAACAATTACGTGAAATTATTGCAAAGCAAGTTTATCAATGGGTGGGTGGACCAGCGCGTGTACTGGCTTTTTTGAATCAAATGACCTTGGCGCAAGCAGAATTATTAGATCGGCGTTTGATTGCGCTCGGTATGTTGAAATATGCCTGTTTTGTAGAAGCGCTACAAACGGGAGCGGCTTTAGATCCCGCATTAAAACAACACTTTAGTCAACTTTGTGCTTTGCATATCGTCAATGGAGAAGACTTTTTACCCTTACAGGGACTGATGGATAGCTATGACGAGCTTTGCCATAGCGCAGCGCAATTTCTACCGACCGCTTTGTATCGCATTGCGACCTTAACTTTTGAGCAAAAATTTAATTTGGATGAATTGCTGGATCATCAAGCAGATTTTGCTTTGTTACAGCCCTATGCCATACAACAAAGTCATGTTTTGTCCTTTGTTAGGTTGATGAATCGTGAGCTGTGGCATAAAGATGATTTATTGGCAAAGCAAAACTTTTTACAAGCGCACAGTCCAATCTGGCAAAAAAAAGTCGCCCGACTGCCGATATTTGATTACTCACGTACGGTGAATTGGCTATTTAAGCAAGATGCGATGGTGCTAGATTGGTTGAGTAGCCATATTCAACATAGCCATGTGCGTGTCGCGGTGACTGCGTTGAGTTTTGTCGATACCAGTCAAATTCACCCCAGTATCATATTACTGACCTTGCAGTATTTCCAGCATACTTGTGCGCGTATGTTTATTCAGAGTTGTGATATACACGCCACAGCAGAACAATGGTTTGAGCATCAAAATAATCAAACTGTAGTACTTAAAGGTCAACAACAGACTGCGGAAGATCAACGGATTGCCATCAGTCCTTCCATTTTGTATTTAGATGAATGGATGAATTTGCTGCGTAATGTCTCTAGTAAGAACGAAGCGACAGTCAAGCAGGTGTATAAAAAGATTAGTCGGGTGATGCAGGCTTACATGCTGCACTTACATCATATCGTGCAAGATCTGCCGCAAGAACTGTTAAGTTATGTCCATCCAAGTACCCATCAAAATCGGGGCTTTTATCGAACCTTACGCCGTCATCATGTGCCAGTAAATGAGTTTCGTGCCTTGTTCTATCTACGTTATCAAAATTTAAGGGTATCGGTCTTTGATGCCTATGTGCGCGATTACTTAATTTATTGTTTTAATGAAAATCGTGATATTGCGAAAAATACAACGTGGTTGGGCTTATTTCATCATGCAGTGGAATGGCATCGGCAGTTACATAAAGATGAAATTTTGGCGCGGCTGAAACAGAGTTTTGCGGTCAATACTTGGAATGCCGTTTCACCAGAGACGATTTTGCAATATTCGGGCTGGACTTTTGAAGAATTGCATCATATCGAACGCATTATTGAAGAGTCGAATATATTTCACCATTGTCTTGCGGTGAGTTATGCGGAACGGATTATGCAGGGCGAATATGTCGCTTTTCATATGTCTGCTCCACATTACACGCAGTCACTGACTTTGGGGTGTCATATTCAGGCAGGCAAGTTGTTGTTTGATCAATTGGAATATCCGAACAATCAAAAAGCCGAGCAGCTCTTGGTCACAATCGCAGAACAATTTATTCAATGGTTCAATGATAAATATTCACCCTAATTAAAAACAGACAGGTTTTTTGCTCGACAGATACAACTTAAAAATATTGAAGTGCTATTATTTTTTATGTTTTAAATTTTGCTGGAAATATATAATACAGATTATTGATATTCATTAATTTTTAGTAAAGATAAGTGGCAGTTAAGCGGCGAGATTTTGGGTCTGCGCTTAACTTTTCAGGCAAAAATCGTTAGGCTATAGCCGTTCTTTAATGGTTATCGGTCTTATGAAACAAGAAACTGCACTCAAGCTGCTCAAAGCGGGCGAAAATGTCTTCCTTACAGGTTCGGCTGGTGCGGGAAAAACCTATACCTTAAATCAGTACATCAATTACTTAAAAGCACGTAAAGTGCCTGTTGCCATTACCGCGTCAACAGGTATTGCTGCAACTCATATGAACGGCATGACCATTCACACTTGGGCGGGCATTGGCATTAAAGATAGCCTAAGCGATGATGATCTGAAGCGTATGAAAGAACGCAAATACCTGAAAGAGCATTTGGAAAATGCACAGGTATTGATCATAGATGAAATTTCAATGTTACATGCCAAGCAGCTGAATTTGGTCAATCAGGTGCTGAAATACTTTAAAGAAAGTGAGGATGCATTTGGCGGTATTCAGGTGATTGTGGCGGGGGATTTTTTCCAGTTACCGCCAGTCGGGAAAAAAGAAGAACAAAATCGGGATAAATTCTGCTTTATGTCTGAGGCTTGGGTTGAAGCCAAGTTCCGTGTTTGCTATCTCACCGAGCAACATCGTCAAGGCAATGATTATTTGAATGATATTTTGAATGCGATTCGTAGCCAGAGCATCACTCAAGAACATTTACATGCCTTAGAGCAGACCCGTACCCAAGATATCGGTGAAACCTTCACACGATTGTATACGCATAATATGGACGTTGATTCTATTAATTATCAACATTTGAATGCCATTGAGCAGCAAGGTCATGAATTTATGGCAGTCTGTGATGGGAATGATAAATTAATTGAAACCTTAAAATCGTCGGTACGTGCGCCCGAAGCTTTAACTCTCAAGAAAAATGCCAAAGTCATGTTTGTCAAAAATAACTTTGATATGGGGTATATCAATGGCAGCTTGGGTGAAGTGATTGGTTTTGAAGAAGATGATGATCATGGCATTCTGCCAAAAGTGAAACTCACTGATGGTTCGGTGTTGTTAGTCGAGCCTGAAACTTGGTCAGTCGATAATGAAGCGGGTAAGAGTATTGCCAGTTTGCAGCAGATTCCATTACGTTTGGCGTGGGCAATCACCATTCATAAATCACAAGGCATGACCTTGGCAGCGGCAGAAATCAACTTAAGCCATACCTTTGAAAAAGGGCAAGGTTATGTGGCATTGTCACGGTTAAAATCCTTACAAGGCTTAAAGCTGTTAGGTTTTAACATGCAAGCTTTAGAACTGGATAGTTTGGCTATTAAAGCCGATCGACGCTTCCAAGAGTTGTCGCAAGAAGCCGAGCACAATTTTGCAGATCAGGATTTAACAGTTCAACACAAAGCCTTTATTCGTCATTGTGGTGGAACGTTAAATGAAGTTGAAATTGAACGCAACGAAAAGAAAATTGCGCGTAATGCAGGCAAGCAAAACTATGCGTCTGCGACCCTAGATGAAACCCGTGAACTCTTTGAGTCAGGCTATGAGATTGAAGATATTGCAACTGAACGAGGTTTAACACCCGCCACGATCATTAATCATCTTGGACGTTTGCATAAAGAGCAAGGTTTGGATATTTCGGTTGCCCATCCTGGGGATGAAGTGGTCGAAGAAGTGCGTAAAATTTATAAACGTTTGCAAAAGCGGCAAAATTCAGATCATTTTGCAGATGATGGTGCCATTAAACTGCGTCCAATTGTGGAAGCCACCAACCCAAGAATGGGCTATGATCAAGTGCGTTTAGCTTTGCTTTATATCAAATAAAACTGTTGTAAAAGAGAAGCGTAGGCAAGTGCAATTCTTGCTTACTTTCTTAAAAACTTGCGCTACACTGCGATTTATCGGATAAGAATAAATTAGAAAAGCAATGAAATTTACGGCATGGTATACGCTACGCAAGTTTGTCTACAATAATTTGCACAATGATGATTATGAAACTCGGTTTAGTCGTGGGTTGAATATTTTTCTGATTGCATTAATTATGAGTAATGCGGCAGCGGTCTTAATTGAATCCATTCAAAAATACTATGTGCAGTACCACGATTTTTTTTACTATTTTGAGCTGTTCTCAATTTTTGTATTTACCTTAGAGTACATATTGCGCTTTTGGTCAATTGCTGAAGCGGATAGCTTTGAATCACCGTGGACAAACCGTATGAAGTGGGTGACCAGTGGTGGTGCGATTATTGATTTGCTTGCGATTTTACCTGCTTATCTGAATTTCTTTGTCCATTTCGACCTGCGTTTCCTCCGAATTGTACGATTACTCCGATTATTAAAACTGACCCGTTATTTTGTCTCACTGCAAATTCTGTTGCGTGTGATTGAGCGTGAAAAAGGCTCGTTCCAAGCTGTGATTTTTATCTTGGTGATTATGATCATCATGGCTGCGGCAGGTGTATATCTGATTGAAAGTCGGGTACAACCTGAGGTCTTTAGTTCTATTCCTGCCTCCATGTGGTGGGCAGTGGTGACACTGACCACGGTCGGTTATGGAGATGTGACGCCTGTAACCCCATTGGGACGTTTCCTTGGCGCCTTAATTACTATTTTGGGCGTGGGCTTGGCTGCTTTACCTGCGGGTATTTTGGCAAATGGTTTGGCGAATGAACTTGAATTACGTAAGCAAGAACTTGAACTCAGATTTCGCGAATTGATTCAAAATAGCGAGATCGATTTTGTTTTAGAAAAAGAGAAGATTGAGGAAATTCGTAAAGAGGTCGGACTGACCAATGAGCAAACCCAAGATATTATTCTGCAATTGATTCGCGAGCAAAAGGAAGAATCGCTGAAACAGGAACGGGATCAATATGCCTATTGTCCACATTGCGGTAAAAAGTTACCTGAATAAAGATTAAAAAAACATAAGTAAAAGCCCTAGAAGTTCGATGACTTTTAGGGCTTTTATTTGAAATGGATTAAAAATACCTAACTTGTTTCCTGACAGGTTTGACTATCCAGTTGCTGATTCTTTTCATGCTGAAAGGCGACTAAGAGAATGACTAATCCACCAAGACTTAAGAGTACACCCACCCAAATTGGCGCTAACCAGCCCATGCCATGACTGATGAGCCAACCCCCCAGAAAAGCACCAAGGGCATTGGCAATATTAAAAGCAGAATGATTCAGCGAAGCCGCCAAACTTTGCGCATCGCCAGCGACATCCATAAGCCGAGTTTGCAGTAATGGTCCTAAACCAGCAATACTAAAACTGACCAAGAATAATGCTGAAAAAGCGGTGCATAGATTCCCAATAAATAATGCACAAATTACATAAGAACAGGCATTGGACAGCAAGACCAAAATAATGGCTTTATTCAGATTTTTATCAGCAAAATGTCCTGCAACCAAGCCCCCAATGACCAGTCCCAGACCAATACTGGCAAGTGCAAAAGGCACAACCTGAATGCTGGCATGGGTGTATTCGGTCAGGATTGGGGAAACATAACTATAGACTGAGAATAGCCCGCCAAAACCAATGGCTCCCACTGCAAGAGTGAGCCACATTTGGGTGTTCTTTAAGCCACGTAATTCATTTTGAATACTGGCCGTTTGCTTTTGCTGCATTTGTGGTACAAAAAAGCAAATCGTCACAACGGTTAATAATGCGATGGATGCGGAGAACTCAAAGCCCGCACGCCAGCCATAGTTTTGCCCTAGCCATGTTGCAAAAGGCACGCCTATCACGGTTGCGACATTTAAACCCATCATCAATTTTGCCACAGCAGAAGCACGCTTTTGTTTCCCTGCAAATTCAGCAACAACTAAGGCAGCAATCCCGAAATAGGCGCCGTGTGGTAATCCTGCAATAAAGCGTGAAATCAACATACTCTCATAAGTATGGGTGAGTGCTGTTACACCATTGGCTATGCCATAAAATAGCATCAGCCCAATCAACAGGGTTTTACGAGGTACTTTCGCTGCAAGGATCGCAATAATCGGTGCGCCAATGGTGACACCTAATGCGTAGGCACTAATGAAATGCCCAGCCACAGGAATGCTGACATGAAGATTATGAGAAATTTCCTGAATTAGCCCCATAGCGACAAATTCAGTCGTACCAATACAAAAGCCTCCAACCGCGAGGGCTAAAATCACCCAAAATAAGGAATAAGCAGGCTTTGCATCGATAGAATAATTGGAATTCATAGATGTCATTTTAATAGAGATAAGTTGGTGTGGGAGAGCTAGTTATTATATGTGAAAGATCTAAAAATTAAGCAGAGCAAATCACTCTGGATTGGATTTTTTTTGTAAATTAATATGGGAATGATCACATAATTTATGACTTGTGAATATGAAGAATTCTTCATGCTCAATGTGAATTATTTACCAGATTCGGAAGCTGAAGTTAGTGTAAGGGTTCACTAACTTCACAGTCAATTGCTGCTAAAGCGGTGATGCAGTCATCATGCCCATGCCTGCAATCCATTCTTGAATCGGTTCGTAATATTGAATTTCTGCATCATATTCGCCAAAAGCGGAAAGTGCAGCAAAAGCAGCCATCCATGCACGAATTTCCTGACCGCCACGTCCTCCGTCACGACGAATTTCTTCACTGCTCATTGCAGCTAAATAATTAAAATCTGCATGTTTAAAGCGCTGGAGTAAGTCTTTGTCCCATTCTGGGTTTAAGGGTAATGCAGCACTCATATCGCCATTGGCAAGACGTTGACCAACCGCAATTACTTTAGACTGACGGATATTTCGCGCTTCAACGGTGGGATTACGTCCTGCAATCAAGAATTCCTGCACTTCGGCTGGTGCTGTTTGAATTTGCGGGGTTGGAGGATCATGTGATAATCCACCAGAACCAATAATCAGAATACGTTCATCCAAAGTTTTAAGATATTCACCAATGACTCTCCCCATCTGAATGACGCGTTTGGTACGCGGCATTGGGTTGGCAGCACCATTAATAAAAATTGGGATAACAGGGTAACGGTCCAATTGACCATCGCAAAATAAATCGAGCGGTTGGGTAATCCCGTGGTCGGCTTGCATACGGTAGGAGTAGGAAAGATCAATATCATGCTCTAAGCAATATTCAATCAGACCAAGCGCTTTTTCTTCAGGAACATTAAGTGATGCAGGTCCATAGTTCCAGTCACCTGCAGCGGTTGCGCGGACACCCACACAAAAGCTTGGCATCAGATCATAAAAAAAACCATTAAAGTGGTCAGGACCAAAGGAGATAATTAGAGTCGGGTCATACGCTTTGACTTGCTGCGCAAGTTGAGCAAAAGCTGCGCGGGCAGAAGCTTCAATTTCTGGTGGTGGGGAGGCAAAACCCAAGAGAGGGGTGTGTGAAACACAAATTAATTTAACGGGCATGTTTACACTCAAAGTCCAGTTTGATGATCTGAGCATAAAATGAAGTCATTCTAGGAATACAATATTTATCTGCAATGGAATGATAGTTAAAAGATTGTGGTGAATTATAAGTAAATTACTATGCATTATTTAAATTAATAAAATTAGTGGCTTATAGTTTTTTGTAAACTTTAAAATTGAACTGGGAGGAAATTTCCGCTGATCAAATGAATATATTATTCAGCAAACTCGACCAAAGTTCGAAATGGTTATTGGCTAAATATATGTTTGGATGAAGCCGTTAAATTCCTTGAATGAATGCTTCACATACTTATTTTGATATTTCACTGATTCTATCAGTGTATTTTCGTTTCAATCTAGTGATGTGGTTTGAGCACCATTTGGGTTGAATGATAAACGTGTAGCGATAAGAGTCTGTAATTATTCTCGCTTTGTGTAAATCCTTCGTAATTGATCCTAAAAACATCCTAATAATCAGGGTGTTTAATGATTACTCAGATGAATGGTCTTCAACTCAATGAGTATTTAAATCAATCATTAGTGAAAAAAACAGAAGCTTATTAGATCAGAGAAGAGAATTTTTTGCTTCCATGAATTAGAGTTCAACTTCGGTAGAAGTCGATGGAATATTTAAACGGTATATTTCAAAGCTAATCTTTTGATTGTTGAATTATATTCACTTAAATAGAAAAGAATGAAATAAAACTAAAAATGAAACTCACTAATGAATTTAATGATAGAATGAGTAGGTTTCATTTTGTGGATTGAAGTCAATTCACATGAATCATCTTTGATATTGCTCGTACAGATTTAATGATGTTGAGATTTTCTCCAGATATCGGGTTAAGCGCTTAGTCGCTTGAAATCATCAAATTCTGATGGGCTATAAGGTTTGACCTTTGCGGATTCATAATAAATATGCTTGAAATTAGACACTTAAAAACATTACTTGCGCTACGTGAACATGGCTCTTTAGTTGCTGCTGCCAATGACCTCTGTTTAACCCCTTCAGCGATTTCACATCAGTTGAAAGAATTAGACCATTGGTATGGGGTAGAGGTGGTAAATCGCCGTAGCCGTCCTGTGACATTTTCGAATGTGGGGCAGCGCTTACTCAAACTTGCGGATGATGTATTGCCACAAATTCAAATTGCGCAAACAGATATCACACGCATTGTGCATGGACAGACAGGAAGGATTATTTTTTCTTCTGAATGTCACAGTTGCTTTGATTGGTTAATGCCGCTTTTAAATCAATATCGTCAGCAGTATCCAGATGTCGATTTAGATTTTGCTTCAGGCTTCGAGTCTAATCCGCATGAGTTATTGCAGAATGCTGAGTTTGATTTATTAATTACCGCAGATCCTATCGCATTAAAAGGGATTGATTACTTTCCGATTTTTGAATATGAATCCCGTTTAGTGTTGTCAAATACGCATCCTTTGGTGCGTGCCGAGCGTATTACCGTACAAGAATTGGCTGAAGAAACCTTAATTACCTATCCAGTTGATAAACACCGTTTAGACATTATGTCGAAGTTGTTTATTCCTGCGAATATTCAACCCAAGCAAATCCGAACAACGGATTTAACTCAAATGTTAATTCAGTTGGTGGCAAGTGGTCGTGGTATTGCTGCCTTACCAGATTGGGTGGTGAATGAATATGAACAAAAGGGCTGGGTCACTTCGCGCCGTTTAGATTGTGTGTCTGAAAAAGGCTTACGTCGTACTTTATACGCGGGTTATCGGACTGAAGAAAAAGAGAAGAACTATTTTGAAGGTTTCCTCAAACAATTGGAAAAGTTCTCTCAAAAACGTCATCAATATTATTTGTCTTAATAACGTTCAAATATCAAATTGTGATGATGTAGTTCATCGACTACATCATCACAATTCGCTTTTGTTTATTGAACTAAGATTGACCAATAAATAAAGAAAGCACACCCGCAGCAATCAGTGGACCGACAGGTACACCGCGTAAGAGTGCAACGCCAGCAACAGTTCCAATTAATAATCCAGCCACGACATTTGGTTGATGCGTCATTAACTTGACTCCGCGTCCACCCAGCCAAGCCACAAACAAGCCGATAGCAATCGCCAATAATGATTTCCAGCTTAAAAAGGATTTAAGAATGGCTTCCCCTGGAATTTTACCACTGGCAATTGGCGTTAAAACTCCGATGGTTAAAATCACGATACCCACATTTAAGCCGTGTTGCTGTAAGAGTGGGAAAAACTCACTTAAAGGGGTAATTTTAAAAACGATCAATACCCCAGCTGCAATGGTAACAGCAGTGTTATGGCTGAAAATTCCGCAGGCCAATAAAACCAGCAGGGCAATCAGATTCAGATCTAGATTAGACATGAGATATAGGGAGAATGTGTGAAAATGCAACTATTGTAGCGATTTTTGACACATAACAGCGAGAAAATCAGCGTGTAATTGGAAAATTGTTTAAAATGCAGCAGTCTGATGATGGGTCACTAATTATGTTCTTGGAAAAAATGTTGCAGTCTCAAGGTTTTGGTTCGCGTAAGCATTGCCAGCAATTAATTAAATCAGGCGCTGTCAGTATTGACCAAGACATCATGCAAAATCCAAAGCAGAAATTAAACTTAGAAAATTTGGTTTTTGAAGTGTATGGACAAAGTTATCAATATCGGGAAAACATCTATATTGCTTTAAATAAGCCTGCTGGATATGAGTGCTCCCATCAGGCAACCCATCATTTTAGTGTGTTTGATCTGTTTGATGATGTGCTGCTGAATCGTGGCTTACAATGCGTAGGTCGGCTAGATCAAGACACTACTGGCTTATTATTGCTTACGGACGATGGTCAATTTTTACAAGCGTTGACCCATCCGAAAAAGCATGTGGCTAAAGTCTACCGTATGCAAACTGCCGACCCTGTTTCTCCTGAGCAGATTCAGCAACTCGAAACTGGTGTTGAATTACGCAATGAACAGGGCATATTTGCAGCGACAGATGTGCAACAGTTAGCAGAATGCGAATTGCAAATGACCATTCATCAAGGTGTGTACCATCAGGTGAAAAGAATGCTGGCTGCGGTGGGCAATAAAGTTGAGCAATTGCATCGCGTGCAAATTGGGGCTTTACAATGTCTAGACTTAAAAGAGGGTGAATGGATCTATTTAACGCCTGAGCAAATTGAACTGGCACGCACCCGAGCGTCTATTTAAGAAAGCAGTGGTACGTCCTAAACTCGCTATCTGGAATAAAGCCCATCGTTTCATAAAGTCGATGTGATTCACGATTGGTCTTTTGCGTTTCAAGACTAATCCGCAGTGCATTTTCATGTCGAGCAAATAAAATTGCGGTATCGATCAGTTGCTTCGCAGAGCCTTGTCGGCGAAATTGCGGAGTGACATAGACATCATCTAAAATATAATAGGTTGAACAAGCGACAGAAGAAAAACCCAAATAAAGTAAAATAAAACCTGTCAATACATCGTCTTTGACATGAACAAAAATGACACTTTCTTGATTTTCAAAGCGTTGTTTTAAGAATTGTTGGGATAAATTTAAATTAGAAGAAGCACCATAAAACTGACGGTATTCATCAAATAAAACAGCAAGTTGATTCAGATCCTCAAGAGAGGCTTTTCTTACAATCATCAATTGCTCCATGCATTTGTATTGTCCTTGCATGAAGCATACCTAAGTTTTTAAATGAAAAAATTAAAATTATGTATAAAAATGCAACAGGACTAATTTTTGTCGCTTTCACCCAAAATAGCATTCAATTCTTCAAATAAATCTAGATGATCATCATCCATGAGAAACTCATCATTGTGCTGAGTGCTAGTCGCAGTGTCATCACTTTCTAGCGTAGCTGTCGCGGTTTTCTGCTCTTGTTTCAGACGTCTTAATTTAATCAATTGCTCTAAATTGATATTCTGATTTTCGATAGAGAAGGGGATAGACTTTGTCAGTACAACTTGTTTAAAAAAAAGGCGTACCGCTTGGGCTGGTGTAATCCCCAATTGTTTAAAGACAGCAAAAGCCTGTTTCTTTTCCTGTGAATCGAGACGAATTTGATAAACTTCGGTTTTTCTCATGATTTTTATAAATTTGAAGATTAAACTTTTAGCCTTCATTTTAAACAATTTCATTGTAATTTCAATATTGTTCAACTGAAAACTTAAGTTTTATGTAATGACAATCGTATTACAGTGTCAATTCAAAATTAGATGAAAAGTCCATAGACTCCCCTGTAACAGGGTCTTGAAATTGAATCCGCTTCGCTAATAACTGTAATGGATTGGAAAAATCATTATCAGGTTTGTGTTGCACATTGGGATAGAACGGATCATTTTTAATGGCAATCCCTAAATAATTCAGATGTACGCGTAATTGATGTTGTTTGCCTGTTTCTGGTTTAAGTAGATATTTAGCCCAATCCGCGTTGTGTTCTAAAATTTCAATGTGTGTTTCGCTGTTCGGTTCACCTTCCATAATATGCATGGTGTAAAACGGCTGCCCCTTATCCATCCTCAAGCGAAGTGTTTGTGGCAGTTGGAGTAAAGGTTGGTAGCCAGCAATTGCGTGATAGGTTTTTTGAACTTCACGTTTGGCGAACATTTGCTGATAAATGCCACGAGTTTCTGGACGCTTGGAAAATAAAACCAAACCTGCTGTTTCGCGGTCTAAACGATGGATCGGGGTCAAATCAGCATTTCCTGTTTGGTTCTTTAATCGAACCAAGAGTGTTTCTTGAACGTACTGACCAGTTGGACTCATGGTCAGGAAATGTGGTTTATCGACAATGTATAAATCATCTGTTTCATACAGAATTTGATGCTGAAACGGCACATGAATTTCGTGTGCTAAAAAACGGTAGTAATAGATATGTTGATTGGCTAGATAAACACTATCTAAATTTAAAATCGTACCGTCGGCTGCATAAATCAGTTGGT
This sequence comes from Acinetobacter sp. NigerLNRRAM0016, assembly GCF_054112845.1. NCBI lineage: Bacteria > Pseudomonadati > Pseudomonadota > Gammaproteobacteria > Moraxellales > Moraxellaceae > Acinetobacter > Acinetobacter sp. NigerLNRRAM0016. The sequence goes on along the minus strand of NZ_JBSYVT010000007.1, from coordinate 28,520 downwards.
CTTGAAAACGCTGTTGCCACTCTTGTGCTGAAATGTGAGCAAATTGCTGACACAGATAATCATATAAGCGCTGTGGTGCAGGCTGTAAAGTAGGTAAGAACAGTTTGCTAGCGGTAACCCCACGAATCATGGGAGGTGTGAATTTATCGCATATATTTGTTTTTTCTAAATTATTATCTAAAACAATATTATGCGTGTCTTTCATGGTCGTGGAATACCCAGTAATAGCTGTTAATAATTGCGAATATCTGCATTTTGTGCAACTGTATTGCAACCACAAATTTGAAGTTGCAACCATATGGGCACAATAACAAAGAGGGTAACTACTAAAGGTGAAGTACGTTACAGAGCACTGATTCAGATACGCAAGCAGGATGTGAATTTTAGCGAATCTAAGACGTTTAGTAAAAAGGTCTTAGCAGAAGCCTGGATAAAAAAAAGAGAATCAGAAATTGAATTAGACCCTGGTATTTTGACTGGAGAAGTTCAGGCACTCTCTCCACTTTTGTCTGAAATAATAGATAGATATATAAATGAAGTTCAAGACATTGGGCAAACAAAACACTATAAGTTGAAATATTTTAAAAAACAGGATTTTGCTAATTTACGATTGGATCAGTTAGATCGAGAGGTATTTGCATCATACGTAATAAAACGTAGAAATGGAGATGACGGGTATTCAGTTACTTCAAAGTCTACTTTAGAGCAGGATTTGTACTATTTTAAGTCTGTATTAAATTATGCAGAGTACGTACTTAATTTTGAAAGTAATGCTCTGTCAGAGTTAGAGCATGCAATGAAAGGTTTAAGAGCGGCTCGGCAGATTGAAACTTCTCAAACAAGGGATAGATTGCCTACACGGCAAGAACTTATAGACCTGACGAATCACTTTTATGCATTATGGCAAAGACCAGTGAATACTATGCCTGTTCATTTGATTATGTGGCTTGCAATATATACGGCAAGAAGGCGTGGTGAGCTCTATAACTTGAATATTAAGGATTATGACCGTGAGCATGGTGTCTGGCTTGTTCGAGATGTTAAAAATCCTAAAGGTTCTAAAGGTAACCATAAGCGTTTTAAAGTATCTGATAAGGCTAAAGCGATTATTGAGCAGTTGTTAGATCCTAAAGTTAGAAAGAAAATGATGCGTCTAGGTGGTGATCCAAATCTTTTGATTCCACTTAAGGCTGGGCCAACAACTAAAAAATTTACTGAAGCTTGCCATATTTATGGGATTGAGGATTTTAGGTGGCATGACCTCCGACATGAAGGTGCTACTCGGTTGGCTGAACAAGGTATGTCTATTCCACAAATTCAGCAATACACTTTGCACGACAGTTGGGGGAGTTTACAGCGCTATGTGAACTTGGATTTGCTTAGAAAAAATGTTCTAGAATTTGATGAAGCTATGAGCTATGCAGAAAAATATGTAGAGCAGTTATAATTTGGCAAAAATTAAGCCTCTAATGAATAGAGGCTTTAAATCAGAATTGCTTCATAGAACTATGTTGAAAATCGATTGCCATGCATTTCTTTAAAGTCTTGTTCGGCAACTTTACTTTGACGGTCTAAGTAAGCGGCAAATTGTGCAATATTGACAAACCATTTTGCCTTTTTAGTCTCTTCGCTTTTGAAAACTGGGAAAGGTAGTTCCATTTTATTGGCTCTACGATTGGCTTCTTCAATTTTCATATGTGTGAAGTAGTCATTCACAATGGTTTCTAATGGAACCACTGGGGATGAATAGCGGATCATGAGTACATGAAATGAATTAAGTTGAGTTACGGCATTCATTCTATTTTTCACCTTCCTTTTCCTGGTTAACTTCATCAAGCAGCTTGGCAAGTATCACAATGCCTACTCGCACACGATTAGCCAATTTAGTGACTTTTGCATCATCATAATGCGTCATGTTGTTGCGAATAATTGGCAGTGGTGGACTTAAACCTGCTTTTAAATATTCACTGTTCACATGGGCAATTAACTTATTTTCTAAACGTTGCTTAATTTTTGGATCTTGGAGCATTTCGATATAAGTCATTAATTCTCTCCAGCTCCGCAATGCAAGCAATGCGTATAGGTTCCCAATCCCTCATCTTCAAAATCAGGGCAAAAATTTTCTGGAATTTCACCAGTGAATTCAGTGGTGCCAATAATTTCTGATTTATGTGTATGGGGTGCTAAGCCATAATATGGGTAAACAGATTCACCGTTTCCATCATCACAGAATTCGCAAACTTGATTGATTTCACTCATGACTTTGCTCCAGATAACCTATAGCCTGCTTTAACTTCGGCATTAGTTGCGATGCGTAGTTCATTAGCAAAAGCATTTGCTGATCCACTTGGTAACTCAACAGTTACCATTTCCATGCCGCTACTTTTGTATGTGCCACGTTTTACGTTCATGACTAAGTTGTTTGGAGTATGTTCGCTGATGAAAACTACTTTGTTATTTGCTTTAAACTTTGTATTTGAATTAGTCATGACTTTGCTCCTGTGCTTCAACCAGTGCCTTTGTTTCATCATTAAATACGCGAATAAAATCCTCACCGTGTTTTATCGCCAGAATTAAAAATTTAAATAAAAAAAATGATTGTTCATCTTCTGCTTTTTTCGGTATATCAAAACCAAGATTTCTATATATTTGCGCAACATTGATAAAATCAAAGCATTGGTAACTTAAAGCAGTTTTTATAGCTTGAGTCGGCGCCACGGGAAGTAGAACAAACCCCTCAGGCACCGCTTGGGATTTTGCATCACCTTGTGCACATAGCTCACCAAATTTAATGGATTTAGTGATTAGGAGTTCTAGTTGTTCTTCCTGATCTGGAGTCATGAAATTACCTTCAGTTATTTCTTGCTGAAGTTCTTCAATTTCTGCATATAGGCAATCAATATTATTTTGAATATCCATCCCGTCACCCATTTATTTATTAAAATAGTAAATTGCATTGAATTTTGAGCCTACTTTGCTATTTAAATAGAGAAGTGGCTTAAGCTGCATTATCTGGCTTGCCATCACACAGCTTCCTTCTGAATTTCACTCAATACATACTCTGCAGTCTTAGGATCTACTGTCACTGGAACTGTATGTGGCCCAAGTGTATGAATGCCGAGAGTGACGTTTTTCTCATCAGATCTACGCACATGCACGTGCACCAAATTTTCCAATTTAAAAAAATGTTCAACATTTTGGTTGTCAAAGAATTTGAGCATGTTCACGCTCCTGATCTTCAGTATTCAATTGAAGTGCTTTGGCTTCATTCGTCAGATGGATATAGGTTTCGTATGTCTGCAAAAATGCCCATACCACTCCAGCAATTAGGGCAGTACTGAGTAAAACGGCAAAAATAATGACAATGGCTTGAGCTAATGTAATCATCACGGCACCTCATCAATTGAAATTAGTGCTGCGATGTAGTGTTTATCCTCATCTGACATGCAGCTTAGATATTCCTCATCAATTTCTTTAAGCATGCATTCGCAGCATTTTGTTGGGTGGTGTTCACATCCTTCTTGTTCGGGAATAATGCTATCAAGGTGTGGACTAGGATTCATGCGTAGTCCTCAACAAGTTGAATATGAAGAACAGCAGCCATTTCATCGATCCAAGCTGCCTTCTCTGCAAGATTGATAAACTCGTAATCCAGTGCAGCATTAATAAATGCATTCGCTTGAGCTGTTGCAGTGGTGAAATCATGTTGATTGGTTGCATTGCGCATAGCAGAAATAGCACCGCCAATTTGATTTACAGCACGGTTTTTATAGAACAGCAAATCCTGCAATTGGGGTTGTCCGAAGTCGTCTGAAAGCAAACGACTAAGAACGATTTGATCAAGTTGGTCGTTAGATTTTGCAATTACTTTTTTCATAATGTTTCCTAACTAAAGTTAATTTTCATATATAAACTAACTTTGGTTAGGTTTTAAGTCAACATATAAAACTAATAAAAATTAGTTTTAATTGGTTGCACAAAAAAAAGCTCAGAATAATCTGAGCTTTAAATGATCGTAGAAAATCAGGTTTAGATAAATTTTTTGCTTGGAGTAAATTTGCCTACATATTTGCCTTTATACTCTGAATTTTCTTTTAAAGGTATGATATTTGGTTGGAAATTCTCATTTAAAGCTTTCAAGTACATAGAGTTGAATTCACGAATCAGGGCTTTAAATGTAGCTTCATCATCTTGACATACAACAATCATCTCACCAGTTTGAACAGAAGAGAAATCGACATCAGGATCGATACAGATGAAGTCACCATCGTTAAAATGAGGGGAATTACTAATTCCTTGTGCGATTAGATAATAGCTGTTTTTACCTGCTTCTGGTGGTGAAGGTAGCCATTGATCAATTTCATGTGCTGATATCGAGCGAACGTTTGTCATTGAGCCACATTGTACATATGTGAGAACAGGTAACATTCTGGTTACTGGTCTAAAGTCCTTAACATTCTCATTAGATTCAGTTTTTCCATACATAATGTAGTCAATGGTAGTATTAAGAGTAGGTGCTAAAATATTGAGATGTTCAAGTTTTGGCGTATTAACATCTTTTTCCCAATGAACAACAGCAGCGTCAGATACTCCTAAAATTTTAGCAATATCTTTTTGAGTTAGTTTTTTTTCTTTTCTCAATTCTCGGATTCGAGACCCGATTGTGCTGATTGTATCTTCCATAACTAAATCTCAATAATAACTAACTTATATTAGTTCTTGACGGGCTAATTTAAATCGTATCTAATAAACTAACTTAAGTTAGTTTATGGAAATGTAATGACTAGAGACGAAGCTACTCAATTGTTGAATTGCACTTTATCCGAGCTTGCAGATTCTCTTGGTATAAGCACGGCTGCCGTAGCTAAATGGAATAAAGACCAGATTCCACGTTTACGTGAGTATGAGATCAGAGATATTGCTTTAAAACGGGTACAACCTACGACACCTGATACACATCAAAATGTAGCCCAAACAAATAACTAAAAAAATGAATGAATTAGGGATTTTTAAACATGAAGCTAACGAATACTCAACGTAGAGAATGCACAGTAATGTCATTAGCTATGGCACTGAAGGCTGCGGTATATCGTCAAAATGATGATTCTTTAATGGCAACTATTGCTGATAAAAATGGATTCAATATCAACACATTTCGCAGTTCTCTTAACCCCACAACGCCAACACATAAAGCCAATATTTATCATCTGGAAGCGGTTTTATCTGAAACCCAAGACAGTCGCATTATGGACAGCATTTGTGCCATTCATGGCAATGCAGGTTGGTATGAATTACCAGAAATTTCAGATTTAAGTGCAGTAGATTTTGTTAAAAAAATTGGAAGTTTAGCTAAAGAGCAAGGCGATCTAGCCCAGTCTATTGCAGAAGCAATTTCTGATAATCGTATCAGCCATGATGAACATAGCATCATTCAAAAGGATGTCATGGATCTTATTCGAGTGGCAGTAACCCTATTGGCAATGGTCGAAAAGCAGCATGACCAGGAGGGGAGATGAAACAAGCAAAAATCCAAGTAGAGGATATTAAGCATGCGGCTCAAGGTAAATGGGCTGATCTAATTTTTCCTAGTTTTGGTATTGAGGTACAACGGAAAAAGAAAACTCCATGCCCCGCATGTGGTGGGCGTGACCGCTTTTGGTATGACGACAAAAATGGCAATGGGGATTACTTTTGCCAGCAATGTGGACCAGGCGATGGCTTGAGCCTAATCGAGAAAACCTGCACCCGTTTCACCTTTCCTCAAGTTGTATCAGAAGTCGCATCCGTACTTGGCCTCAGTGCGAGTTCAACTATCACTGATGAAGATCGGGCGCGTTGGGCGAAAGAACGCGAAATACGAAAAAAAGAGCAATTAGAACGTGAACGCAAACGCCAGGAACAAATTGCTCGTAAAGCGGAAGGCATGTTTCGGAGTGCATATCAAGGTGAATTCAGTCAGTATCTTAAAAGTAAACAAGTTGATAAGGACCCAAAAATTAAAATCAGCCATGACGGGAACTTGCTGATCCCTGCCATAGATTTTATGGATGGCAAAATTTGGAATTTACAGACTATTGAGCCTGACGGTACTAAATACTTTATCAAGGGCGACACCAATGATTCAGGGGAATGGGAAACTGGTGGCGGTCGTATGGGGGGCTTGGGCTTCATGATCGGTGAAGTACAACCAGATCTTTATCGTCCGCATTACATCGGTTTAGCTGAAGGGTATTCAACTGGTATGTCAACTTATATGGCTTCAGCAATTCCTGTTGCGATTGCATTCGTAGCAAACAATCTACCAAAGGTTGCAGTAGTGCTTAAGGCCAAGTACCCAAATGCATTTTTTATACACTATGCAGATGATGACAGTGCTAAAGCAAACACGGGCTTAAAGTATGCCCAAGAAGCGCAGGCTATTACTGGAGGCATCATTGTATTGCCACAATTTAAGCAACATCAGGAGTCTATTACATGAGTTCTACCAGTTTCACAGACTTCAACGATTTGCATGTTTCTTGTGGATTGGAAGAGGTAGCAAGACAGATCCAAACTGCTATTTCTACCCTTAAGTTTTCCCCCGAACCCCCTAAAAAATCAACCAACAATTTTCAGGGTCAAACATCGGAAATTGCAGAAAATCCTGTTGTTGAACCCAAAGGGGAGGCGGGTATTTCACAGGAAAATACTACTCAAGCAGAGCCTTCACCTGAAGAGCAAATGGAAAAATGGATTGCCCGTTTCTGTTTAATTGAAGGTGAAACCAATGTTTGGGATGACTACGGCAAAAAGATTTGGAAAAAAACAGCCTTTCAAACCATGCTGGGCGGTAAAAAAGTTTTTGATGCATGGAACTCTCACCCGAAACGTAAAACCATATCTTCAGATGATGCCAATGGCCGTGCCACTGGTGAAAGCCATGTCAAAGCCAAAGAGATGATCGACCGATTCATCATGCTTGAAGGTAAAAAATCCTGTTGGGATACATTTCGTCGGGAAATGGTGAGCACCGATGTTATGAAGGATAACTGGGCAGGTGCATATGAAATGTGGGCGAAAGCACGTGATAAACGCATGATCTGGCATGAAGATTTAGTTTTTGTACCATCCATGCATATTCGTGAAGGTCAGATCAATACCTATGACGGTATGGAAATCTCACCCATCATGGATGCAAAAAATCAGATTGTTCCACAGTCTGAAGCGTTAGAGCTGTGTAGCCCAATCATTAACTTGGTCAAATTCTTGTGTGGTAAAGAGGATGCTGCTTATGACTGGCTGATGAAATGGCTGGCTTATCCTCTCCAGCACCCGGGCGCAAAAATGAATACCTCAGTTTTGCTGTGTAGTGCTGTACAAGGTTCGGGTAAATCCTTGTTCTTTGAAAAAATCATGACACGGATTTATGGTGAAAAATACTCTGTCACTTTGGGGCAAAATGGTCTTGAATCCATTTATACCGACTGGGCTGAGCGTAAGCTGTACTGCTTATTTGAAGAAATATTTAACAATAAATCTAAGTTCGGCATGATGGGTCTGATCAAACACATGATCACTGGGGAGAAGATCCGTATCGAGAAAAAGTTTATGTCGGGTTATAGCCAAAATAACCACATCAACTGCGTATTTCTTTCCAATGAAGTTCAGCCCTTAGCAATTGAAGAACGTGATCGTCGTTTCCTTGTGCTCGAACCCAATAAGAAATTGGGTGATGATCTTAAAGGACTAATCGAAAACTGTCTTGAGCCTGATAGCAAAGCAATCAGTGCGTTTTATACCTACCTGTTGTCGCAGGATCTAACCGACTTTACCCCTTATACAGAACCACCAATGACTACAGCTAAACAGAAAATCATTCAGTTCGGTTTACCTGGCTGGAAGTTGTTCTTGGATGACTGGCGTGCGGGGGTATTGGACAATCCTTTTTTTTGCTGTTTGTCGGATGATTTGTATATGGCATACCGCCAGTGGTGCCATAAGAACGGTGAAAAGACCATTCCATCCAATAAATTTCTGAGTCTCATTGCTTCGGAACGTGTAGTTGCGAAAGGTACTGGGCGTATTTATGAAGATGTAGTTACTGGCAGAGGGTATCAAGAGGAAAGGAAAATTGTTCAGCGACGGATGATTTTTACTGCCAATCCACCAGAAGGTGCAAATCGTGTTGATTGGTTGTCTTCCCAAGTAAAGCAATTCCGTGATAAGTTAAAAGGAGATCATGATGTACCGCCTGTACTATAAAAATATAACTAAAAATGTTACGGGTGTTACGGGTCTGTTACGGGCTTTTTCGCCACCCCGTAACACTGTCTACGCCTTACCACACAAGACTTTCAGCCTACCTGTTACAGGTGTTACGGGCTTATGCACGCGCGCGCACGCGAGAAAAAATTCAATAGTTCATTACTTACTAAATTTAACAACCCTTAAATATTTTCCCGCGCGAGGAAAACTACCCGTAACACTCGTCACACCCGTAACAGCAATTGATTTTAAATAACTTTTTAATAGCAATACCCGTAACAACCCCGTAACAAACAGGGGATAGCCCGTAACATTGACTAAAAATCCAACAAGGATAATGATCATGGAAAAATTTATACGCTTACTTAGTCCTAAAACCACAAACTTCGATGCTATCGGTGGGGGAAATCATGGTGCACTTACAGCCCAGGATGTATGCATTGCCATGAGTTATGCCAAACTCACACCATTTCAAGACAATTTAGTGCGCTTGAAGTGTTTAGGTGCCAATACACCAGACAATGTTGAGTTGCTTGGAAAGCGTTTGGTGCTGAAGTACAGTGAATTGTTCGTTATGAAAAATGTCTCACTCGAATATCATGAGCCTGTGATCCGTACTGCTTTGGTTGAGTTCTGCATGGTTCCAGCCAGCTATAAGAGCTCTACTCGTAATCGCGGACTATTGGCAGGGGTTCACCATTTGGTGGTACATCGTTACTTGAATGATTCAATTACAGCGGTGTTTGAAGACCTCGAAAGAGAGTTTGCTATTGCAAATGACAAGCTCTTTTTTCAGCTCAATAAAACTAATTAAAATTAGTATTTGACACTGAAACAAATTTAAGTTAGTTTTTCTCACAATGAGAAACTATATCAAAACGCTGTAGTTATCCTCTGAAGAGCCTAAAAGGCTCTTTTTTTATGGCTGCATGTCACGATTGAGCGTTCGACATGCAGCTCTTTTTAATTTGGAGATTGGTTATGCAGGCAACGCAAATTGTTCAGGTCAAGGTCAAGTTATCCAAACCTAAGATTATTCTGGCTTATGCACTGGGTGCAGTTGGCGCGGTAGCACAAGTACTTTCCAAAAAATTAATTAAGAGTTCAGTCACAACGCAAGTGGTTCCAGTTCATGACAAACAAAGCACCGCAGAAGGCTAAACGCGGATGTCTGGTGGGCATATGTAAAGACTATGCAACCAACCAAGGCTACTGCGATGCACACCAAGACCATATCAAAAAGAAAGATCGTGAACGTGGTACCGCACATCAGCGCGGCTATGATTCCCGATGGGAAAAAGCGCGCGATTTATTTATCGCAGCACACCCCTTGTGTTGTTATTGTAGCAAGACGGGGTACATCAACCCTGCTACCGTGGTCGATCACATCATTCCACATAAGGGCGATAAGGTTCTGTTCTGGGATGAAACGAATTGGCAACCGCTTTGCGAGACACACCACAACATCAAAACCGCTACCGAGGATCGGGGCAGTTGGTCTCCAGTGGCAAAGCAAACCAAGGCGAACAAGGACAGCAAGAACGAATTCAAGATCAGTGACCGCTTACTGGTTGCCACTGAGTACGCGCAAGAATGTTTGATGTGCGATGACAAGACAGTCTTCACTGTGCTTGAAGTCCACGACAAGACAGTGTTCGTACAAGATGACAATGGCAACGGTGGTCGGCTGCATCACTCACACTTCAAGGCGGTGCCAGCATGAGTGAAGTTATCTTGCTGGGTGATCCAGTCGTTTACCGTGATGACATCAAAGGATTCGATGATGTCGGTGTGGTGACTGAGCCATGCATCAACAACTTTAAAGTTATGTGGAATGGTGAAACCCATTCACGTACTGAGATATACGAGCGTCTGCGTCCTGCAAGACTTGATGAAGTTGATGCTCAGTGTCGAATGATTCGAGGTGCAGACTATGAATGATATTCCAAATCCACCACGACCACCTGAACCAACGAATGTATATGGCAATAGTTTTATTCCGAAACGTCCAGTACCACCAGAGGTTATTCCTCCGCGACCAGTGACGGTTCCAAGCTATGTCGAGGATGAGAGCTTTGAACTTTATCCTTGGGTTATGTTTTTAATAGGGTTCTTTGCTGGGCTGATTATTATGAAATTTATCTGTTAGGGGATATGGGGTCAAAAGTCAAAACCGACCTCTCAGAAAAGACCGCCCCCCCATCAAATTTCCACGTGGTCAAAAGTCCATAGGGGGGTATACCTCCGATATTTAAAAGATTTTTAAAATTTGGAGGTTCTTATGTCAAATATGGGACGACCTCCTAAATCCTTGCAGGAAAAAATATTGAGCGGATCTCGAATCCGTGATGATCGGGATGAAGAATCCCAAGTTGCAAATGCTGCAGTGGATTTAGGTATGCCACCTTGCCCAGTCTGGTTAAACAAAGAAGCCAAAAAGCACTGGGATACCTTGGGTCCAGTCTTGGTTCAGGCAGGTTTACTTTCTGTGGTGGATGGCGATGTGTTTGGGCTGCATTGTGACAATGTGGCTGCCTACGGCAAAGCTATGGCGAAGTTAGAGGAATTAGATTCTTGGGTTGAGAAAACACCCAATGGATTTCAAGTGCAAGCAGCTTGGCTCCAAATCCGCAATAAACTGCAAGAGCAAATGATTAAAACTGCCCGTGAATTTGGGCTTACACCTGCAGCACGTTCTGGCGTGAAGGTGAATAAACAGCAGCAGCTCAATTTGTTGAATGCTGATGCTGTAACGAATCCTGAAAATGACACGTATGACAATTACGGCATACGTCAAAGTTGATAGCGAGTTTTTATGCGTGATTATTTCAAGATTACGCTCCAGTACTGCCTTGATGTACGATCTGGAGAGCGTACTGCGGGGCAGCTGGAGAAACTAGCTGTAAAACGGTTTTTAACAGATTTAAGCAAATCCAATTTTGATGCAGCACAGGTTGATGATGAAACCCAAGAGTTACTGCAAAAATTAAAATACAAGCCCGAGCCTGATTTAGATTTTGAGTATGAATTAGATTTAGATAGAGCGCACCATGCGCTCTTTTTTATTGAGACATGCCCACACGTAAAAGGGGACTTGGCAAAGATTCGACCGAATGGCACACGCCAGTCATTAATTTTGGAGCCTTGGCAGGTGTTTGCCACGCTCAATATTTTTGGCTGGATTGGGCAGGATGGGAAAAGGCGGTTTTTGTATGTTTATATCGAGGTCGCAAAGAAAAATGGTAAATCTACTTGGCTGGCTGCCATTGCGTTATATCTCTGTTTTATCGATGGTGAAATGGGGGCAGAAGTTTATACAGCTGCAACTTCAGCTGAACAAGCGAAAATCGTATTTAACGATGCAAGCAAAATGGTCGAATACTCGCCAAAAATGCGTGCGCACTTCGGTATTGAATATTCTAAATTTGCTGTGTTTCAGACCGAAACAAACAGCATGCTTAAAGCGTTATCACAAGATCGGGGCGGAACAAAAGACGGTCTGAATGTACACGCAGCCATCATTGATGAATTGCATGCGCATAAAACCGCAGATATGTACGACATTGTGGCCAACGGTATTGCAGCTCGAAGTGAGCCATTAATTTTAGCGATTACAACGGCTGGGGACGATACCACCAGTAAATGCTACCAAGAACGTCAGGTCGTGGTCGATATTTTGAAAGGCAAAGCCAAGCATGATCAGTATTTTGGCATGGTGTTTTGTCTTGATCGTGGTGATGACTGGTTAGATCCAAAGGTGTGGGCCAAAGCCAACCCAAATTATGGCGTGTCTGTGAATGAAAAATACCTGCATTCGGTGTTTGAAAAGGTCAAGGTCAGTCCAAAACTTGAGGGTATTACCCGGCAAAAACACCTGAATGAATGGGTCGGGTCAATGGATGGCTGGATTTCTCCAACCATTTGGGCAAATTGCTACTCTGATGTGAAATATCACGACCTTAATGGGCAAATTCGTTTTGGTGGCTATGATTTGGCAAGTCGTTTGGACTTGGCAAGTTGGGGCGAATTGATTCCTCGTTTTGAAAGTGATGGAAAAATTCATTGGTATGCATTTTCTCATTCATACATTAATGAGCATGTCATTGAAACCAAAACAGCAATCAACGGTGAAAAACGACCTGATGAATACCCTGTATGGCGTGATCAAGGTTATCTGATTGCGACTCCTGGTGAATCAACAGACTACAAGCGAATTCAGCGTGATATTGAAGATTCTCATATCAAAAATCCGTTTTATGAGCTTGGGCATGACCGATACCATGCGGAACAACTTACAGCAAATTTGTTGGAAGAAGGGATAAATGTCATTGAGATTCCTCAAGTTGCAGAACATTTAAGCCCTGCAATGCGTTGGATTGAAGTTTTATTGGTTGAAGGTCGCTTCCATCATTGTGGTGATCCTGTTTTGACTTGGTGTGCACTCAATGTCTTGGTCAAGCCTGATGCCAAGGAAAATATTTTTCCACGCAAAGGTTCTCCAGCTAAGAAAATTGATGCCATGGTTGGGATTATCAATGCTGCAGCACGTGCTCGATATTGGGATGATGAATCTGTTTTTGATTTGGTACCTGGTGAAGACGATGGAAATATTGATGATTGGTTAAATGACATGATTAAGGTGAAAAAGCGATGAGTAAAAAGCGCGATAAAGTGAAAAATCGTGATAAAAGAAATCGCGATCAGCTTAAGGTTCGTGGCACTGGACCAATACAAGACAAAACGGGGACGACCATTATTGATCGTCCCCGTTCTGGTTTTAAGACCGCAAAACCTGTGTCATTTGACAGTGCAATGACCCTGAGTGCTGTTTTTGCCTGTGTCAAAATTCTGACCGAATCGGTGGCAACCCTACCACTGCAAATGTACCAATTAAAGTCCGATGGAACCCGTGTTCAAATCAAAGATCATGATGTGATTCGACTGCTTTACAACAAACCGAACCGCTATCAAACCCGGGTAGAGTTTTTTGAACAGCTCATGCTGAATTTGGTCGCGGGGAATGCCTACATAAAGAAGGATTATGTTGGTAAAAAGCTGGTCAGTTTGCAGGTTATTAACTCAGGTTCAGTAGATCCGAGCATTCTGGACAACGGAACGCCACAATATAAGTGTCGATTGGGTAGTAAAACGGTCGAATATACGGATAAAGAAATTTGGCATATCAAACTGTTTGGCACTGGTTTTGTGGGGATGTCGCCCATTGCATACGGTGCACAGTCGATTGGTATTGGTTTGGCTGGGAGTGATAAAACTTCGCGCTTAATGTCCAATGGTGCTAAGCCGACAGGGGCAATTTTAACCCCTAAATGGCTTAAAAAAGAGCAACGTGACGAAGTCCGTAATGAAATGGACATTCTGGTCAATGGTGATGATGGCGATATGCCAGTGCTCGAAGGTGATATGAAGTTTGAGCAAATCAGTTTGACACCTGAAGACTTAGAATTGATTGAAATTCGAAAATTAGCTGTTGAAGAAGCCTGTCGTTTCTTCGGGGTGAATCCAATCCTAATTTTCAGTACAGATTCCAGTACGACATGGGGCAGTGGTATTGAACAGTTGGTCGATGGCTTTCATAAGTTCGGTTTGCGTCCATATTTGGAGCGAATTGAAGAAAGTGCCCGAATTCACCTATTGCAGCGACATGAATGGGATGAATATGAATTCGAATTTAAGACTAAAGACCTGTTGCGGGCATCGTATCTTGAACGGGTTAAATCGAATAAAGACCGCATTTTGTCAGGGCAAGCGAGTCCTTATCAAGTCCAAATGGAAGAAGGTGAAATACCTGATCCGAACTCTAACTTTATATTGGTGCCAGTCAACATGACCACGGCTGAACGAATGATAAAAGGCAATTATGGAGCGAAAGCTGATGAAACAACCCCTGCAGGTGCGTGAAAAAGCACTGCCAAATCTGCCGAAAGTTCAGTGTCGGCGTATGCCTGTTGCAGAAACTGAGTTTCGTTTTAAAAAAGATGAAAAGACAGGTGTAATTACTATTCGTGGTTATGCTGTTAAGTGGGATTCAGTCAATTACTACGGTGAGAAATTCATACGTGGTGCCTTTGCTGAAGTATGTGCAGCCTTTGCAGCAGGCAACAAAAAAGTCCATGCCTATTACAACCATGGTTGGCGTATGTACTGGGTTGATGCACTTATGGCATTGCGAATTGGTAAATATAAGGTTCTAAAAGAGGACGATGTTGGTCTGTATTTAGAGCTTGAATTTACACCAGGGCTTTATTGGGCACAGCAAGTTGCAGCAATGGTCGAACATGAAACTGTAGATGGTTTCTCGATTGCCTTTTATCCACCGAGTCCAATGGACATGGAGGATAAAGGTACGCACGTTGAAATTAAACGTGCAGATCTGTACGAAATTAGTGTGGTCGATGAGCCAGCAGATAATGCAGCTCGTGTCATTTCTGAGGATTCAATCAATGGACTTGAATCGTCGAGTGATGCAGCGGAGTTGTTACGTTCACTTGGTTTGCATGGCGATTATGCCGATAAATTAATGGCACGCTTGAGTGAATTTGGCAAGCCACAAGAAACACCCGCACCTGAACCGAAAGAAGATCCTTTTGCATTCCTAGATTCGTCTGGTGTGTAAATCAAAATTCAAATATTGACCCGCTTTAAGCGGGTTTTTCATTTTCTATGCATGGAAAAATTAGTATGAAAGCACTTCAACAACAAGCTCTTGTAATTGCGATGTCAGGTATGTCTACTCAAACAGGAAGCCCTTTGAGTGGTTTGCTAGCACGTGATGCTCCTCCAACTCCTGCTGAATTAGACCAATTAGCAATTAACTTGCGTAATCGTGTAACTCAGATTGATAGTTTGCTTGAACGTTATAAAGATAAGTTATCTGCATTAGATGGCTTGCCTGAAGATTTAACGAAAGACCTTGAAGAACGCTCCAAAGAAGTTGCGAAACTTGCGGGTGAAATTGAAGAACTTCAGCAACAACTGGTCGATGGTGTTCATGAGCGTAGCAAGCAAGAGCAAGACACAATTGCTGCTGCTCTGATTCGTAACAAAGATGCTGTCGAATTTGCAAAAACGATGGCAACACGTTCAGGTAAGAAAAAAGAGTCGGTCGTTTTTGAAGGTCTAAGTGCGCGTAATGTCATCACTTTGGCTGGTATGGGTGCAAATGCTTCATTAGCAAAAAATGATGTTTCACGCACAAGCTTCCAAGCGCCATTATCGATCATCGATATGATCAATTGGGGTTCAGCAGATGGAGATGTAGCCATCTTCTTGCGTGAATCAGCTTTTGAGATTATGGCTGATATTGCACCTGAAAATACGGAAAAGCCTGAATCAGAATTAGAATTTGGCCCAGTATCATTAAATATTGGAACAATCGCTCACTGGATTCGCGCATCTAAGCAAGTATTGGCTGATATGACTTGGCTTGCAAACTACATCGAAACTCGAATGACTTATGGTGTGCGTTTGAAACTCGAATATTTTGTCGTAAATGGTCATACCGCGACTTCTGGTAATCCTAAATGTTTTAGTGGCTTACTGGAAGCGGCTAACTTTGTGACAGTGACTCCAGATGCTGATGACACAGCCATTGATGTACTTAACCAAGCAAAATACAAAGCAGCAGATTCTTATCTTTTACCTGACAGCATTATTTTGAACCCTGAAGACTGGGGCAAAATCGAACGCATTAAAGGTACAGATGGACATTATATTTTTGGTTCTCCTGGTGCAGCGGTTCAGCCAGTACTTTGGGGTGTTCCAGTCGTATTCGCAGCTTCAATGCCAAAGGGTAAATACTGGGTCGGCAACTTAGCTATTGGTTTTGACGGTCTGATCCGTGAAGATGTTGCGGTTACTGTTTCGACTGAAGATGGAAGCAACGTCACTAAAAACTTAGTCACTATTTTGGCTGAAATGCGCGCTTCAGGTGCGGTTGTATTGCCTGATGCATGTGTTGCAGGTGATTTACCAGTTATTCCAGCAGGTCCTTAATAAATTTGAAAATGAAAGCAGTCCTACGGGGCTGCTTTTTTTTACCTCTTTTTCTGTCACAAAAGGCTATTTTTATGAGTGATTACAACATTACATTAGAAAAACTGAAGCAATACTTGAGTGTTGTTCACAGTCGTGATGACCATTTCATTGAATCACTTATCAAAGTAGCTATTGAAGATGTTCAGAACTGCATTGATAGACGTTTTGATGATCCTACGACATGGGGAAATATTACTTTAGTTGATCCTGGCAATAATATCCCTGCACCGCTCGAAGCTGCTGTAAAAATGGTGGTCGATGATCTTTATCACAACCGATCTACGCAGTTTGATAAATCCTTGTTTGATAACAAAACATTTACCCGATTGTTTTCTCCATATCGAAAAATGGGGGTGTGAAATGTACGAAGCATACATTGATCGAAAGTACTACATGAATCGAGTTTGCAGATCAACTAAAAACCCAGATCAGAAGATGGTTGTGAAAAGGGTCTTACATCCGACTTCTATGAAGCATCCGAATAAATTCATTCTTCAAGCACTGGGAAATAAATCAACGTCGACAGATGTAGTGCCTTATTTTCAAATTGAATTTCGGGTCGATGGCCGTTGGGTTCCTGCCCAGTATTTGTTCGAACATCGAATTAATGAATTGGAGGCAGGTGCATTATGCAATCAGGTCAATTAGATACGTTGTTTGATGTCCTCGAAAGAACAAGTCAAAAAAACTCAGGTGGGCAAACAAAACAAGAATGGGTTCCAATTGGTCAATTCTTTGGTGGTATTGAGCCTATAAGTATTCAAACATATGTCCAATCTGGTGTGCAGGGTTCGGCACTGAATTGTCGGGTTGTCATGCGTCCAGAGGATTTTCCTCAACTTCAGGCTAAACACATGATTAAAAATGTGGATACCAATGATGTTTATGTCATTGATGGCATATTGCCAGTCAATAAAGGTAAATGGAGTTTGATGTGTAAAATTGGAGCACTCTGATGGATATATCAACCAAAATTGAAGGTGTTCAGGATTTAACAAGTCAACTCGAAAAGCTTGAATCCCTAGCAAAACAGGAGCGTCTAACACAGAACGCTCTTTTTTTTGCGTCCAAGCCGATGGTGGATGAGATCAAGCTGAAGGCTCCAGTCGCAGATAAGGAATATTACCGCTATTACCGTGGATCTGCTCGATCACGTCGTAAAGGGAATCCCCAAAATAGTCGTAAGTTAATTACACCCGGAACATTAAAAAAGAGTGTGGCCAGAAAGCGGTTACGCTTAGAACGTAGTGTTGGTGTAGGGATTTATATCAAAAATAAAGCCTTTTACTGGCGATTTATCGAAAATGGCACACCAAATTTTGTGGCAGTTCCCTTCATTCGACCTGCTTTCGATAAGAACAAAGAAAAGTCGTTGGAGCGATTTAAGCAACGATATCGAAAATATATCGATGCCATTGTGCAACGAAAAGCTCTGGAGAGCCTGAATGTTAGCGAGTGAGTTGGTTTATCAAGTTTTAGGGCCTTTATTTAGTGATCGTGTAGGTCCTCATCCGTTGCCTGAAGGTTTTGATAAGTCCAGTACTTATTTGACTTATCAAGGCATTTCGAATGTGGCTTTGACAACAGTTAAAGGTTGGACTGGCCATGACCAGGTTCGAATTCAGGTCAACGTTTATAACCATGACAATATCCAATGTGAAAAAGATGCCATTCAAGCTAAATGGGCGATGGGTGAGCAAAAGATATTGTCATGTGAAGTAATTGGGCAAAGTGATGGCGGTTTAGATGAAGAAACACAACTTTATTGCCAGCAAATTGATTTTTACATATGGCAAACCGCCTGTAATTAAGTGAGGTTTATATGGGTGAATGTGTACAAGGGCTTGTTGATTCACAACAGGTCATTTTTGCAATTAAAGAAAGCTCTGCAACAACATGGGAAGAGTTTTTATATCTAACAGCAATTCCTTTACCGATGGGTGAACGAACATCAGATGATGTGACTACTGTTAAGGACTTGTTTAAACGTGAAGTTGCAGCAGGTGTAGTTTCCTATGCAGCCTTAGAGCTTGAAGGTTTATATACATCATCTGGTGCAGGTCAGGTACAACGTGTCAAATTGACCCGTTATTTCAATCAAGGGACATGTATTGATTGGATGATTATTCTGCCTGATGCGGAAAAAACCTCTTACGATGGTTGTGGCACTTTGGCAAGTCTTGGACCAGTTCGAGATGCCAATAAAAAGAACCGCATCAAAGCGAAACTCACAATTTCAGGAGAAGTTAAAGAGCGTCAAGATGGTGCAAATGTTTTAGACCCAACAGACACCATTACGTTCCCAGTTCTTTAACTCTATCTTCAATTCATATGAGCACTGTTTAACAGTGCTTTTTTTATTCAAAAAATATTTAAATTTAGGATGAAAATCATGTCGAAAAATGCAATTGCTACAGCTTTATTATCTGTTCTAGTCCCTGAAAATGCGATTGAAAAATTAAATGTCGAAGGGCTTGGTGATATTGGCATTAAGCTGTTTACTGCTGGTGAGCGCTCTGAACTCTACACTGCAAATAAAGATTTGAAGGGTGTACCATTTTATGCTGTTGTGATGAAAGCAACTGTAGTTGATCCTGAAACTGGGGAATTAGCATTGAATGATTTAAGTTTTGATGATCTGGCACGTTTGCCACCGACTGTCATGGATGATTTCGTTGCAAAGACTTTCCATTTAAATGGCTTTGTAAAGCGTGAGAAATCTCAGGCGGAAGAAGACCTAAAAAACTAAAAGACCGTCCCGAGTTAATGTTCAAGTTTAAACTTGCATTACGCTTGGGGCGGACTGTTTCTGAACTTGACCGCACAATGTCTGCACGTGAATTGGATATGTGGCAGGCATTCAATTATTTCGAACCAATTGGCATTAGCCGTGAAGATGCACTTGCTGCAAATATTGCCTACACAATTGCAAGATCGCAGGGTGTATCTGATATTTCGCTTTCAGAATTTATGCTCTTCAGAAATATTCCTGAGCTTATAGATGCTGATTCAGAGGAATTGGACCAAGGGGCAACTAAAGCTGAAATTGAAGATATGTGCGTGAATATGAAGGCGATGTTTTCAAAAGTAGTTTGAAGCATTTATAGTCTAATCTTTGTAAATCATGGGGGTTAGACTATTGAAGAAAATTGTTATTCTGTGTTCCATATTTTTAAGTACTTTAAGCTGGGCAACTACAAAAGAGTCTGAAAAAGAAAGTGCATGTAACTTGTACGATCAAATTGCTGAAAAGGTGATGACTTATAGGCAAACTGGAGCTCCAATGTCAGCTATGTATGGTAAGGATTTTGGCACACCCGATAGAAATAAACTTGTCAGGGGCATGCTAGAGGAAGCATATAAATCACCCAAATATCAAAGTGAGCAAGTTAAGCAGAATGAAGTTAATGAATTTAGGAATCGAAAATTTTTAGAATGTATTCGACTCTATAAGTAGATTCTACAAATTAGTTGACCACCCAGAAGGGTGGTTTTTTTACGTCTGGAGAAAAGTGAATGTCTGACATTTTAAGCCGTGTGCAAATTTTGCTAGATGCAGATACAGCACGATTTGAGCAGAAAATGAAAGAAGCTCCAGTCGTTGCAACCAAAAGTTTTGACAAAATTTCTTCCAGTGCAAAAGTCATGGCGGGAATTGTAGCCACTGCTGCAATGGCTGGTGCAGGCGCACTTATTACCTACACCAATGAACAAGTTAAAGCAACTCAAGAGCTGCAACGCTTTGCATATTTGGCTCAGTCTACTCCCCAAGAATTCCAGAAAATGGCAGTGGGTGCCGAGATGATGGGCATTGAGCAAGACAAGCTCAGTGACATTATGAAGGATTGGAATGAGCGATCTGGAGATTTTCTAACGTCTGGTGCTGGTCCATTAGTCGATTTTATGGAGCAAGTAGCAGTTAAGACAGAAAAGGGTGCTAATGGTGCGCATAAGCTTGCCAAAGAACTCTCTGATTTGTCAGGCCCAGCTTCAATGGGTCTATATGTAGAAAAAATGGAAGAGGCAAATTTGTCTCAAGACCAGATGTCATTCTTAATGGAAAGTATGGCTTCTGATTCTACACAGTTATTGCCAATTCTTAAAAATAATGCAGAAGGTATGCGTTTATGGGGTGAAGCAGCAGAAGATGCAGGCATTATTTTAGATGATAAAACCATCGTTGCTGCTCAGCAAATGCAAGTTCAATCCAAAATGTTGGACATGCAGCTTCAAGGTTTAAAGAATCAACTTACATCGGCAATTTTACCTGCATTG
The DNA here is from genome assembly GCF_054112845.1 of Acinetobacter sp. NigerLNRRAM0016. NCBI lineage: Bacteria > Pseudomonadati > Pseudomonadota > Gammaproteobacteria > Moraxellales > Moraxellaceae > Acinetobacter > Acinetobacter sp. NigerLNRRAM0016. The sequence goes on along the minus strand of NZ_JBSYVT010000007.1, from coordinate 7,946 downwards.
GTGGATGTCGCAGATGCCTTCCAGACTGGTGATGACAAAGCCATGGGCATGGCAAATGCTGGTGATGTATTGGCAACAAGTTTACGTGGTGTAGCTGCAGTAGCAATCGGAGTTTATGCGACAGTTAATTTAGTGGCTAATAGTATGGCTGGTGTTACTAAGTCGGCCAATGACTCAATAAATTTAGCAAATCAGGCTGCGGAAAATGGAGGGTTTTTCAGTAAATTACCAGGTGTAAAGCTATTTAAGTCGGGCATTAATTTTTTTACAACAGCACAAGTTGATAACTCAGGCATTGGTATGGCCATGAAGGACAATGCCCAAGTTATTGAAGATTCTGCAAACTCGATTAATTCTCTTTTTGACAATACTGTATCTGATGCAGTGGCAAAGTTGGCAGCTCTACAAGGGCAAGCAACATCTACCACAACGGCAACTACCCAAGGCACCCAAGACTGGCTGGATAAGCAGAATAAGGTCAATGAAGCTGTTGCAAAAGCAGCGAAAGCTCAAGAAGATTTGAAACGTTTGCAGGAACAGCAATACCAAGAGCGAGTACAGATCCACCATCAATATGCTGACAAATTACATCAGATTGATTTGGATTTGGAGACTGAAACTAAGCGTATTCGAGATGCTGCATTCTCTCCGGAGATGACATCACGATACATTGAAGCCGCTAAATCCCGTGCAGACACGCAAAAAGAGCTTTTCAAATCTGAACAAGAATTTGAACTGAATGAGCACAAGTACACTGAACTGCAAAAGCTTGAAGCTGAGTTTGAGCTGAATTTCTTGCGTATTTCAGCAAACAATGACTTAACCCAAGAAATGACAGAGGCTCAGTATAAAGCTTTGGCTGAACGTCATGATCGTGCAATTGCTTGGTTGAAGTTGGAGCGTGAACAGGAAGCATTTGATGCAGGTGAAAGCCTTCGTACTGATTTGCAAAATATGGAGATCAGATTCGATTTAGAGCGTCGTCGAATTCTTGAAAATGCTCGACTTTCACAAGATGAACAAACACGTTTAATTCAATTATCGGAAGCTGCTCAGGGTGAAGAAAAACGCCAAAACTTAAATGACGCTGTAGCGAATTGGGGCGGTACTTTCTCTGATATTACAAATACCAGTGAACAGTACCAGCTAGATCAAACCCGATTCTCAAGAGCTGATGAATCTCAGGCACTTTTCGATGCTCAGATGGCTTTGGCTGATACTGCAGCGCAACGTGAAGAAATTTGGAAAGCACATCATGAGCGTATGCGTTTTATTGAATCATCATATCAACAAGATTCAATAAATATGCATTTGTCAAGCGCTGGATCAGTTACAGGTGCAATGTCAAATATGTTTGAAACAATACTAGGTAAATCTTCGTCAACTTATCAGGCAATGTTTTTTGCTCAAAGATCATTTTATCTTGCGCAAGCAGGAATGAATGTGTGGAAGGCTGCATCTGATGCTTATGCAAATGAACCAGGTACGGTTTGGCAAAAAATGGGTGCAGCAGCTTTAGCAACCATTGAATCAGGATCATTTGTTTCACTCATTGAAGCTGCTACACCTGTAGGTATGGCTCATGAAGGTATTGATAATGTACCAAATGAAGGCACATGGCTTTTAGATAAAGGTGAACGTGTTGTTGATAGCAGAACCAATACTGATTTGAAGAATTTTTTGTCTAATCAACAGAATAGTAGTTCAAATGGATCTGTTTCTATTCAAGTAAATGTTACTGATTCTGGTGTAAGCACTTCTGGTGCAAATACCCAAGATCAGAAGCAACTCGGGCAGATGATTGGAAATGCAGTGAGGAACGTAATTCGACAAGAACAAAGGCAAGGGGGATTGTTGGCTAAATGAGCAACTTAATTTTCACTTGGGATAATGACTTATCTGGCAATTCAGGAACGCATCAATTTAATACTCTCAGTAGTAGTTTTGGTGATGGCTATGAACAAAATGTTTCGGTAGGTATAAATAACCGAAAAGGGACATGGCCAATAACCAAGACTGCAGAACAAGGTGTTATTCAATCGATCAAGCAGTTTCTTGATTCACATAACGGAGCAGATTCATTTTTGTGGGAATCTCCATTGGATGGCCAAGTTCGAGTAAAAGCGGGTGAGTATCAAATTGTTTATCGTGGTTCAGGTTTATATCGCCTGACCACCACCTTCACCCAAGTCTTTTACCCTTAAATCTTATTCAATTTCATGCCCTGCTTAGTCAGGGCTTTTTAGTGAGCAAATTATGACTAAGCAAACAGTTAGTTTGGGTACAGCGCCAACTGGAGCAGGCGGGGATACATTCCGATCTGCTGCTTCAAAATTACAAGCAAATGATAATGAACTCTATGCAGCTTTAGGTGGTGCGTCTGGTACTTTGCCTTCAGCATTACCAATTGCAAATGGCGGTACAGGGGCGACTACAGCACCAGCAGCGAGAACAGCACTAAATCTAGGAACTGCCGCAACAGCAACAATGACTGTATCAGGGAAAGACACTACATCAGGGCGCGTAATAAAAGTAGGTGATTTCGGACTCGGAATAAGTCTTTCTATTGATGACTTAGGCCTAGGCACAGCCATGCCGTCAGGATTTTACGCAGGAGGAAGTGTATCGGCGAATGATACGGCTAACTCGATTGGCACATTCTCTGCTTTTATTCATACCACACGTCGTCAGGAGAGTACGCAACAAGAGCACTCATGGCAGTTCGGCAAAAATCAAACAGTCAACGATATGAAATATAGATTTAATGCTACTGGTACGTGGAGTTCATGGTATACCTTCAATACCACAAGAAATACGACTATAGACGCGAATGGATTTATTAAGGCCGCTTCCCCAATTGTTCAGCTATTTGCTGACAGAATTGAGCTGAATGATGAAGCACAGCTTCAAGAAATTACCTTTGAAAAATTAGCAGTAGGTGATTATTTAATCGGTGGTACAAGTGGTTTTTCGCAAGAAGGCTGGTATGTAGAAACCCCAAAAGATGCCAATGGTAATGTCCTGTTTTCGGTGATTTATGACACATTGGAAAATGGCGATATTTCAGTAAAAACCTATAAGAAGAAATTCGATCTTGAGACAGCTTCAATTGTGGCTGATCTGAGTCAACCTGTAGATATTACACCAGGACGCTGGATCGATTTACGACTGCAGGAAATACCATTAGAAGAGCTGGAGTTATTTGAATCTAGTACACCTCCTGATTTTCAACCAACCAATTTGAGTCAGGCAGTGGCTGAAGCAATGGTGACTTACGATGGCACTGAATAGTGATTTTCAAAAGCTCTATGTCGATGGATTAATTACACTGTATGAACTAGATGCCAGCCAATTAGGGGCTGGCATTTTACGTTTTCATGGCCATATTTCTTATCAAGATTGGGAACGTATATATACATCAATTGGATCAGCAGGATTAATTGGTGCAGATACAGTAGGGATCGGCAAAGTCTTTGATGTAGGTTCTGAAAAAGTTTGGAATCGGAATATTATTTGGCAAGGTCAGAGCTTTGAACCCTTACCGCTTGAAGTGACAGGGTTGGAAATGCGTTCAGATGGTAAAGCATCGGCTCCGTCCTTAACGATGGCCAACAATATTGCTGGGGTACAGAATGCCGTTTCTGCATATTGCCTGCAGTTCAATGATTTTGCAGGTGCCAAACTGAAGGTCATTCGAACTTTAGCGAAATACCTGGATGCGGAGAACTTTAGTGCGGGCAACAGCAGTGCCTCGAATGAATCCAATGAGCAGCTTTGGTATATCGAACAAAAGACTTCAGAAAGTTCAGCACAAGTATCTTTTGAACTCTCCAATCCGATTGATTTTGAGGGGCAAAGAATTCCAGTCCGTCAAATTACCAATATATGCCATTGGTGTGTTATGGGGAATTATCGTGGCGAAGAATGTGGCTATACAGGGGCTGCAATGTTCACTGACAAAGATGAGCCAACAGATAATCCTGCATTAGATAAATGTAGCGGGCGTTTAAGTTCCTGCAAGTTACGCTTTGGCTCTAATCCATTACCAATTGGGGGTTATCCAGCAGCCAATTTAATTGGGTGAATTATGCAATTATCAACAACCATCAAGCATGCCGTCATAGAGCATGCTGCACAGGTGTATCCGCAAGAATGCTGCGGTGTCATCGTAAGTGGAATTTATCTCCCTTGTCGGAATGTCGCTGGTGAATTAAATCAATTTAAAATTCATCATGAAGACTTGGCAAATGCTGAAGACATGGGGGAAATACAAGCCTATGTCCATTCACATCCGAATGCCAGTGCTCGAGCATCTGAACTGGATTTAATCCAAATTGAGTTACACCAAAAGCCTTGGGTAATTTGTGCATATCCAGAAGTTGAATTTCAGATGTATGAACCCTTTGGCTATCAACCTGCTTTGGTCGGGCGTAATTATTACCATGGCTGGCAGGATTGTTATGCCTTGATCCGTGATTACTATCAGCGCGAACACAATATCACGATCCCTGATTTCGAACGTATAGATCGTTGGTGGGAAGATCCAGCGCATGCATCACTGTATTTAGACAATTTTACAAAAGCAGGCTTTTATGAAGTGGATACTTTACAGCGCGGTGATGTGCTTATTTGCCGCGTGGGTCGTACTGAACACCCTAATCATGCTGCTGTGTATCTTGCTGATGATGGCCAGCTGCAGTCGGAACAAAACGAACCCTGCATCGGATCTGCTCTAATTCTGCATCATCCTTATGGGCGCAAGTCTGTACGAGAAATCTACGGGGCACAGTGGCAGGAACGTGTGGTTAAGATTGTGAGGCATCAAGATGTTAAAAACCATTAAGTTGTACGGCATCCTCGGGAAGAAATTTGGCAAACAATTCAAGCTGGATGTGGCCAACACGCGCGAAGCAATGCGTGCATTATCGGCACAAGTTCCTGGCTTTGAAAAGTTCATGCTTCATGCCCATGAGCAAGGCTTGGGCTTTGCGGTATACCAGGACAAACATAATATTTCAGAACAAGAAATTGATATGTCGACAGAGGCAGCAGTCATCAAGATTGTGCCTAAAGTCATGGGCGCTGGTGGTGATAGTGGCGTATTACAGATCGTACTTGGAGTGGTCCTCGTTGTAGCGGGTTACTTTACATTCGGTGCAACCTCTGTCTATGGGATGGCCTTAATTGGTGCAGGTGCAGGGATGATCGTTGGTGGTGTTGCACAGATGTTGATGCCGAAAGTGAGCGATACACAAGACAATAATCAGGATGGCAATAAATCCAATATGGGTTTTGGTGGTGCTGTGACAACAGTTGCCCAAGGGAATCCAGTACCCGTATTGCGAGGTCGTCGTGAAGTTGGCGGTTTTATTGTTTCAGCAGGGCAATATCCAGAAGATCAAATGTAAATAATCTTATTTTATGGGCGCGTTAAGCGCCTTTTTTAATGCTTGGGTAGGCGTATGAATCGAGTGGTGCAAGGTGCAAAAGCGGGCAGCGGTGAAGCAAGAAAGTCTGTCATTGCTACAGACTCGGCACAATCCAAAACCTTTATTAAAATTCTCTATGGTTTATCCGAAGGACCAATCAAAGGCTTGGTTGATGGCATACGTTCTATTTATCTGGACGATACCCCTTTGCAAGATGCAAATGGAATTTGGAACTTTGAAAATGTAACGGTTGATTCGCGTCTAGGCACCAATGACCAAACCTATATCGAAGGCTTTCCTGATATCTCGTCAGAAACGGGTATTGGAGTCGAGCTTAAATCCAGTGCTGCATGGGTCAAGAGTTATACCAATCTTGAACTTGATGCACTCCGTATCCGATTACGCTGGGGACCATTGCGTGAACAGAATATGGAAAATGGGGATGTCAGTGGAATCACCATACTCTACGCAATCGATTTACAAACTGATGGCGGGACGTGGACCGAAGTTTTAAATACCAAAATTTCAGATAAAACCTCTGCCAATTATGAGCGTTCACACCGAATTGATTTACCTAAAGCCAATTTTGGGTGGCAGGTGCGGGTCCGTCGCATAACCCCAAATTCAAATTCAGAATCAGTCAGTGACAAGATGTATGTGCAGGCGATCACTGAAGTGATTGATGCCAAATTACGTTACCCCAATACAGCCTTATTGGGTTTGCAATACGATGCTGAGACATTTTCCAATGTGGCGAAGATGGCAGTTGAATGCGAAGGCGTAGAGATTCTACTTCCGAGCAACTATAATCCCGTCAGCCGTGTTTACACGGGATTATGGGATGGTACATTCAAACGAGCTTACAGCAATAACCCTGCTTGGCATTTTTATGATGCATGTATCAGCAAACGCTATGCGTTGGGTGAGCGTATTAATTCAAGCATGATTGATAAATGGTCAATCTATCGCTTGGGTCAATACTGTGATCAATTGGTTCCAGATGGAAAGGGTGGACAGGAACCGCGTTTCACTTTGAATGTCTACGAGCAATCTCAGGATGATGCCTGGTCTATTCTCTCAAAAATGGCAGGGGCATTTCGTGCTTACATCTATTGGGATGGTCAGGCCATTGTTTGTGATGCGGACATTCCACAAGATACCTATTTCACCTATACCGCAGCCAATGTCCTTGATGGGCATTTTGAGTATTCAGGCACACGTGCACGTGATCGCCACACGGTTGCAAAAGTAGCATGGGATAATCCAAACAACCGTTATAAAACTGAATATGTTTTTGTTCGGGATGAAGCAGCAATTGCCCGACTTGGTATTCGAATTGCTGATATTTCTGCTTATGGTTGTACCAGTGAAGCACAGGCACAACGTGCAGGACATTGGGCACTTAAATCCGAACAATATGAAACGCGCACAGTGACCTTCAAAGTCGGACTTGATGGATTTATTCCGCGCCCTGGTAAAGTCATTGAGGTTGCAGATGAGCTGTTTGCAGGTCGTGCCAATGGTGGTCGTATTGCTGCAGTCAGTGCAGACCTAAAACGAATTACTTTAGACCGTGATGGAGTGATCTGTCAGCCTGGTGATCGCTTGGTGGTGAATGGTGAAAACGGTACAGCACAGGCACGTATTGTTCAATCCATGACAGGGCGAGTAATTACGGTTGCATCGGCATTTGAATCAGTCGCTGTGCAAAATGTTTGGGTTGTAGATGCACAAGATCTGGCCACAATGAAGTTCCGTGTAATTTCAATTACACAGGATGATCGCCATCAATTTACGATTAATGCTCTTCAATACAATGCATCAAAATATGATGCCATTGATAACGGGGCTTTTATTGATGAACGCCCAATTTCGATAATCAATCCGAAACTGCAAAATCCTGTTGCTTCAGTGACGATCAGTTCTGAACAAATGGTGCAGCAAGGTTTAACTGTTGCAACCATGATCATTACTTGGCCACAAGCTGAAGGTGCGGTTAAGTACCAAGTCGAGTGGCGTAAAGATGATGGTTCCTGGTTAAAGTTGCCGATCACTGGGAATAACTCTATTGAGGTGCAAGGGATTTACACGGGCAACTATCAGGCGCGAGTTGTTGCAATTAATGCCTTTGATATTGCTTCACTGGCCACCTATTCAACGCTGACAGCACTGAAAGGAAAGCTGGGTAATCCACCTAAACTGGCGTTCATTACTGCGACAGGCATCTTGTTTGGTATGCATTTGAAGTGGGGCTTTCCTGCGGTGGGTGCTTTGGATACGGCCTATACGGAAATTCAGGTTTCACCTGATGGGATCAGTAATATTGCACAGCTTGGATTGTTCTCATATCCGACCACAACCCATACGATCCAAGGATTACAGCCAAACTTAACCCAGTTCTATCGGGGACGTTTGATTGACCGCATTGGAAATATTGGGGATTGGTCGAACTGGACCAATGCAACAACCTCTGCAGATGCATCGGATGTCCTGGATATTCTGTCTGGAAAGATCACG
>NZ_JBSYVT010000006.1:0-140536 GCF_054112845.1 Acinetobacter sp. NigerLNRRAM0016 | reverse complement strand
CAGGCAAACCTTCGGGATTGAGTAAACCAATTTGCACCAGTACCGATGCCTGATCCCAATAAATATGTTCATGACACAGTTTAGGACCGCGAAATTGAATGACGCCCAACATTGGAATTTCGACGTATTTGCCTGTGGGTTTCACTCCAGGGAGAAGCCAATCAATTTCGGTGTCGTGGGTAAAACTCATGATGAATTCATCGACCACCTGCGTTGACCCCACCGTGCGTGAAATAGAAGTAATCTTCATGTCTTCAGGGTTTTGATGTACAAAATGGTAGCGATAGAAGCGCGCCAACTGACTTTGACCCACACCACCTGTTAGCGTGGGAATGTGATTGACATAAGGTTCAGCCACCATAGTTGCCATTGTCGCTGGGACATCTCGAGTATCAAACTCATGCCGAATATGCTCTTCCCATAACGCCACCAAGTCATAATGTGGTCCAATCGTGTCATGCAGTGCAGTCACCGTGCGCTCATGAGCAAAGCGTGCGGAGGGTTTGTGGTAATGCTCGCTTTTTGGTCGTGCAAAAGCATGATCGACATCTTCATAGATATAGGCTTTGACGTTGCTATATTGACTCGCGGCTTGCAGAATCGCTTGTCGTGCATCTGGTGGGGTGAATTGATCTAACTCTGCAATGTGCAGCACCAAACGTCCTTTAAGATTTGCCAGCTCATGCAGTACATTTTCCAAACCGACCCCATAATAGCCAACGGCGCAGGCAACTTCTGGTAAACGGCATGCGGCTAAATACGCCAGCTTTCCACCCAAACAATATCCCACAACCCCTAGACCAACCGAGGTATCACATTCAGGACGTGTTTGCAGATAAGCCAGACTGTCCTGAATATCTTCCACGCCTAAGTTTTCATCGTATTGCTGATAAAGCGCATAAGCGGTTTGAAAATCTTCTGGGCTATATCCCAATTCAATATTGGGTGCACTGCGCCAAAATAAGTCAGGGACAAGAACGGTGTAACCTTCCTCGGCCAGAAAATCTGCTTTTTCCCGCATCGCGGCATTGACCCCGAAGATTTCCTGACACAGTACAATGCCCGGTCCTTTCGCTGTAGATGGGGTGACCAAGTAAGCACTAAATTGTTTACCAGTCTTGGTTTTTATCTGAATCGTTTGACCAGCCATAATCGTCAACTCCTGACTTTGTTATGGCTTTATCTTCTATCCAAATTTTCAGGTTGACTGTCCAAAAGCTGCGAGCACTATCCAATCCATGCGCAATTCTAAATTGCATTTCTCAATATTGATTATTCAGGAATTATGTAGCTTCAAGAAAACCATCCCTAAAAAACTATCCCTAAAAAACTATCCCTAAAAAACTATCCAGCATGAATGGAAAAAATGGATGAAGTTCAGGAGTTAATGGATAGTCCCTTGGATATAAAAATAGTTCAATCAAGTTAGGTCCACAGGAAATACTCCAGCCGATGACTCAAGTTGAATATGAACTTCTTGTTCTTACTTCATTCTGATTTTCAGCCCTTATTTCCTCAGTCAACAGATTACTGCGTAGCAAGCCTGTCACCGAAAGGGCTACTACGAAATCCAATACAGACATACAACGCCACACATTTTGAATGAAGCATGCAATTCAACCAATCATAACGCTGGTGCAAGGGATGACTCGGGGAATCCACCCGCCAGATCAATAAAAGTTAGGAAGGAATAATGATGAGAACAATTGAAGTAAATAATATTATCAATCGGGAGAAACTCTCCCCCCTACAATGGCTGGTTTTTATTCTCGGCTTTTTGGTGTTTTTCTGTGATGGGTTAGATACGGGCATTATTGGCTTTATTGCCCCTGCTTTACTGGATGATTGGGGCATCAGCAAACCACAACTTGCCCCCGTACTCAGTGCTGCATTGGTCGGGATGTCAATTGGTGCGATTATTTCGGGACCACTATCGGATAAATTTGGACGTAAAGGCATCGTTGTTATTACGACCCTGTTGTTCTCAGTATTTACCATCCTTTGTGGTTTCGCCAGCTCGACCCAAGAACTGATGATTTTCCGTTTTATTACTGGGGTAGGATTAGGCGCAGCCATGCCCAACATCAGTACCATGGTGTCTGAATATATGCCGGTTAAACGCAAAGCATTCCTTACCGGATTGGCAGGTTGCGGCTTCATGTTGGGCATTTCCTGTGGCGGAGTCTTGTCTGCCTACTTACTCGAAGCATTTGGCTGGGCAAAAGTGATTATGATTGGTGGTAGTATCCCATTGCTACTTGTAGTCGCCCTTATGGTCATGCTACCCGAATCTACCCAATCGCTAATTGCACGCAATCGCCAAGACAAAGCACTCGCCATTTTGGAAAAAATTCAGGGACAACCGTTTAGCGAACCTGTAAAACTGGTGTTGCCACAAACAGAAAGCACCAATGAAAGCCCTGTAAAAATTGTATTGGGCAAATACTTATGGGGTTCAAGCATGCTGTGGTTATGCTGCTTTACCAGCCTGTTGGTGTTCTATCTTTTGACCAGCTGGATGCCGACCATTTTAAAAACTGCGGGTTTTAGCACACAACAATTTAGCTTAATTGCCGCCATCTTCCCTTTTGGTGGTGTGATTGGTGCAACCATCATGGGTTGGTATATGGATAAAGTGAACCCAACCACGGTCATTAAATATGCTTACCTCATCGCATTCGGTTTGTTCCTAGTTGCAGGTGCAGTCAGCTCAAATATTTTATTGCTTGGAATTACCATTTTCTTGATTGGTGCATTGCTTGCAGGAGCACAGTCATCACTACTGCCATTGGCGACTATGTTCTATCCAGCCGTTTGCCGCGCAGTGGGTGTGTCTTGGATGCATGGTATTGGACGTATTGGCGCAATCTTAGGCGCGTTCTTCGGTTCGCTCATTTTCACCTTTAACTTAAGTTTAGGTGGCATCTTCTTTGTATTGGCAATTCCAACCTTCATTTCATTTACCGCTTTAACCCTTAAAGTCATTTATGAAAAGTCTAAAGCCAAAGCCGTGTATAAGTTGGAAAGTTCGGTCTAAAGTATTTTAATCCTGCATAGAAAAACCCCTGATTCGATTGATGAATCAGGGGTTTGTTGTTTATAAGGAGTTATTCACGCAACTTACTTTTGGTTTCACTCGGTTTTTCACCAAACTCCTCTTTATAGTCCTGTGAAAAACGGCTGAGATGGGTAAAACCCCAATCATAAGCCAGTTTTGAAATGGATATTTTGGCATTCGGATTGGCATGACTTAAGGTTTTATAAATTTGCTGCAAACGGTATTTACGCAAATAAGACATCGGGCTGGTGCCATAATAGTACTGAAATTCATCGTACAGTTTGGACTTTGAAACGCCCGCCAAACGCTGCAAATCTTCAGCGCAGATTTCTTCATGCGCATGATCAACAATAAAACTTTTCACCTTGCGGATATACGTCGGTTCTTGCTGCTGTGCCTGCGCGTGTAATGCAGCAGAATAATTATGCTCTTGAGAAAGCAATAGAGCCTTAATCACAAAATTTTCATAATCATCGGACAACATTTGCAAACCAAAAAATCCATTGTTTTGCGTATTAAACTGCAAGAAATTCTGAATATTCTTCCACCAAGCATCAATCAGTTGGGTCGATTCCACCCGCATTTCAGGATTGAAAATGATCGGCTGCTCAATAGGTTGATTGAGTAGATCTGCCAAAACCATATGCATACTGCGTTCGGGAATCACCACCTGTAACTTCTGACAGTCCCGATCGATAATCAATTCCTGATGATCATTATTCGACACAATCAGTCCGCGATTTTCATTAGAACGATACTGTTCGCCACGCATCCAAAGTGCCTGCGTTCCCTGTAAAGGCAAGCTGATGCTGTAGGCTTTTAAATTGGAAATATTGATGGCGACATTTGCACCATAACGAATCGTACCAATTGCCATTTTCCGATTGGGTAAACGCATACCATCGTAGTGAAAATCCAGCGTATCGCGAGCACTGGTATCAAGGCGATGCTCACCACAAATTGTCGACATTAAATTCTGGGCAAAATCCGCCTGATGCGAATAATGATTTAGATTCATCTGTTGGCTGAGTGATGTCATATCCTTTTCACCTAGCGAAGACCATATTGCTTAATCAGCAACTTTTATGCCAATCAAAATCCTGAGATTGGTTGTTTTATAGAAGGAACACCTCTAGCAACGTGTTTTTTAAAAACTTGTCCCTTTCATTTTTAAAATATAAATCACCTGATGTGAAGTACCACAAAGGTATAGCTTTATACTTATTTTTAAAAACACTTCAAAGTTGCTATTCCATACCCATCATACCGATTGATTTTGTATTTAGAAAGTCACATCTCATTAAATAGTTTTATGTTTTAATTTTTATAATAATCATATATTTACTTATTATCAAACATAGCATTTAAAATTCGATTTCGCAATTTTCCATCATTTTATTGAACCAATGCACAACTTGAATTTTAGGCACGTCGCGAAATTTCAAATATGTAAGGCTTAAAACCTATTCATGTGAATACCCGCCTAAATGATGGCATTCCCACAATAGCCACCAATAACAAATTTTGGCAATGCACTTGCACATTGCCAAAATACTCGGGATGCACTTTATTTGTCGGCTGGTTTAGTAATACCAGACCTCTGCATTCCAAATCACACAACGATTGCGCAGATTTAATGGTAGTGCATTGCCTTCCAAATCAAAAATTTGAATCACTTCATTGTTTGTATCGCGCTGGCAATTTAATTCAAATGCCTTTCCTTCATTTTGCATTATGCGCACAGAACATGCTTTCATAACCAATACCTCCTGATCTTGAGAATTGTAATGTGATGCCAAGAAAAGAAAAGGCTCGAACGTCATGACTTGACGCGCTAGGAACAAACACCTTGCATTCGAATAGTTTTCAATCAATTTGATCTAGGTCTGAACAAGGACCGTTTTCGTTATAAACATAAAAAAACCGCCACTCAAAAATGAATAGCGGTCCATCTGAACAATCAGACCTCTTTCAAGATTTCATCCCTCCTTTTATTTTTCCCATAGGGAACAATAAAAGGAATTAAGGAAAGAAGCCTATTGGATGAAGGCGTTTGGAATAAGATTAAGCCAAATTATGCTTAATAATTTTTAATAAATCATTCAACTTATTAAGTTCTGAAGGCTTAATCCCCGCGAAGCTATCATTTAGTAGCAGTGAGGTAATTTCATTGATCTTAATCACCATCTCATGACCTTTTTCCGTCAGGCTGACACGGGTAATCCGACTGTCGGTTTCACACGCAGTGGTATTTAAAAAACCTTCATCTTTTAAACGATAAATAATCTTGGTCGCAGTCGGAATTTTGATAATGGTCATTTCTGCTAACTCAGAAATACTCGAGTTTGGACGTGCAGAAGCCGCTAAAATAATACGTCGTCTAGAGTTATCTAAACCATAGTTTTTCAGCGCATTGTCCATTTTGTGAATATATAAGCCGTAAACTTGTGAAATCCAGTAATACGGAAAATCATCAATATTAAAATCATCATGAATTGGGAAATATTTAGAGTATTTATTGGTCATATGCTTCAGACTAATTGAATATTAAATTGGATTCTAAAGGAGGCAGCTATATACATACAAGCACCACCATTACACTTTCAAGTCATAAGATTTTGTTAAATAACATAAATCTATAAAATTATAAAAAAATACACATTCAGTCAGACCCCATTTTCAAAGAAAAAAGTTAAATCAATATATTGAAATTTATTTGATTTTTCTAACAAATTAAATTTTATAATGCTTTATCTTACATCAAAATTTGAACAAAGATAAATTTTAGTCGCTACCGAGTTATTTATTTAAGCACTTTCATCCATCTTTTTAAAATCATCTATTACTTAAGTACGCATTCTTCTCTTTGCAAGCCTGAGCGAAGCCGCTTTTGAAGATCCGAAGTAAAGCTCAAATTAATTATTGAGCTTTACGAAATGAGACAGATTCAGAAAAATTAGCATCGAGATTTCTCATGCATTTTTCTGACCATGGCATCAAAAAACTTGTTGGCGAAACCACTTTCTCGAATCAGCATTGCCGTAAGATCGGTACATTTTTGTTTCACATCTTCACTCAAAGGTACGTCTTCTCCGCCCATCGCATCTGCTTGGCACTGAATTTCAGCCGCGCGTTGTACGGTCCACAACAAGAAAAAGGCTTTCTCAATACTACTTTCACCGACAGCTATGCCATGATTTCTAAGCACCAGAATATGATGATCGCCAAGGCTTTGAATCATTCGCTCTTTTTCTTCAGCAAATAACGTAATGCCTTCAAAACTATGGTATCCAACACGCCCATAAAGTTGTGCGCCATAGAAACTGTCATATTTAAAGCCCGATTTCTTTTGTACCACGGCACTAATGGGTGTGGTATGGGTATGAATTAGACAGCGAATATCATCTCGAACACCATGAACCGCGCTATGTAAGGCAAAACCTGCAGGATTGCCATCATATTCAGATGCTAAAACCTTATTGCCATGTAAATCGACTTTTAACAGGTTCTCTGGAGTCACTTCACTATAATTCAGTCCAAATGGATTGACTAAATAGTAGTGTTCATCGCCTGGTAAACGCGCGGAAATGTGATTAAAAATCGTTTCCGTCCAGCCAAAATAGTCAATTAAATGATAGCAATGTGCAAGTTTAACTCGCAGTTCCCATTCTTCTTTTGAAACATTTAACGCATTCACTGTAGAGTTCATCTTTAATTGTCCTATATCTATTCTATGTGTTAAGCCACTTTTTCTGTGGCAGATTGCATATTGCGATCACTTAAATATTTGGTTAATTCACAAATCTGTTTTGTGACTGGCATCGGACAGTTATAGCCTTCTGCCAGTTCAAGCACGGCATCTGCAATCACGGAAAGCTCCAAAGGTTGTTTCTTCTGAAAGTCCTGCCACATAGAGGTATGTACTTCCCCCATGTCCGCACCCAACTGTAAAAACAGTTTTGGGTCAATGTTGATGCGTGCGCCATAACAAGCGGCAACTTGACGGGCTTCGAGCATCATTTTGGTCACAACATCATGTAAATGTGGATGTGAGTAAATGTCATGCAAGGTCGCTCCCGTTAAAACCGACAATGGGTTGGAGCTTAAATTGGCAATGACTTTGGTCCAGATTTGATCACGGATACTTTCATGCACACGCGATTCAATGCCTGTATCTGCAAACAGTTGCTGAAGCTGCTCCACTCGAGGCGTGATCTGGTGGGATGGCTCGCCTAAAATAATCAGATAAGGATTACTGGACTGGACCTTGCCATAACCCTGTAATTCAGCCGTGATAAATACCACCGCACCAATTAAATGTTTCAGTGGGAAATGCTGCATCAAATACTGATCGGTATCGAGACATTGGATGGTTTTTAACGGCTGTTGCGAGCTATCCCCCTGATAAAAATACCAAAATGGAATGCCATTAATGAGCGGGACAATCACGGTTTCATCATGCAAAAGATGATGCAGAGTTGCCGTAATCTGCTTTAAAGCACCCGCTTTGGTTGCAATAAAAATAACATCCTGTGCATCCAGCTCAGAAGTATGTTCAACCACTTGATCAGGATACACGTGATGCGTCCCAGTCAAATCTTGAAGCTGGATTCCTTGTGACTTCAATTGCTTTAAATTTTCACCACGGACAATCAGGCTGACGTGCTCATAGCCAGCCAAAATGAGTCGAGCAGCGACGGTACACCCGATGGCACCTGCGCCTAAAATCGTGATTTTTGCTGACTTGTCCATTTCACCCTCTCAACTTTTAAATTGCCAATACATCTTGGTGCTTACTGTTGGTACCGAGATAACTTTCAATAATGCGCTTATCTTCCAATAAATCCGCCCCTTTACCCTGAATCGACAGCTCACCCATTTCTAGCACATAGGCATAATCCGCCAGCTTCAAGGCTGCACGCGCATTTTGTTCAACCAATAAAATAGACACACCCTGACCGCGAAGTTGATCAATAATTTTGAAAATTTCACGGGTAATCAGTGGCGCCAATCCAAGGCTCGGTTCATCCAGCATGAGAAGTTTCGGTTTCGCCATGAGGGCACGTCCTACAGCGAGCATCTGACGCTCCCCTCCAGATAAAGTACCCGCTTCCTGCTGACGACGTTCTTTCAGTCGTGGGAAAATGCTATAGACCTCTTCCAAACTATCTTTGTAGCCGCGATCGCCATGACGATAACGCTGGAAAGCCCCCAGCATTAAATTATCTTCAATACTCATAGAGCTGAACAATTCACGCTTTTCAGGCACCAGTCCTAAGCCTCTGACCACCATCCGTTCAATCTGCGGGCATTGCCCGACTTCACCATCAAAGTCGACATTACCTTTGGAGGACAGCACACCCATGATTGCAGAAAGTAACGTGGTTTTGCCTGCACCATTCGGCCCTACCACAGAAACAATCTGACCTTCATTCACGCGCATATTGAAATCAATTAAGGCATCGACTTTGCCATATGCAACATTCAGGTTTTTCACTTCCAGCAGTGCTTTACCTTGATCATTATTTATTGTGCTCATGCAGCACCCCCTAAATAGGCTTCGAGTACAACTTCATCTTTTTGAACATCTTCTGGCAGGCCTTCTGCAATTTTTTGTCCGAATTCCATCACCACCACGCGGTCAACCAAATTCATGACAAAATCCATATCGTGCTCGACCAGCAAAATTGCCATGCCTTCAGCGCGTAGTTTGGTGAGTAAGTCTGCCAAGGCTTGCTTTTCTTTTAAGCGTAGCCCCGCAGCAGGTTCATCCAGTAATAACAGTGAAGGATGTGCACATAGCGCACGGGCAATTTCTAAAATACGTTGTTGCCCAAGTGCCAAATTGCCTGCTTCGGTATACAGATAATCGCCTAAGCCCACGCGTTCTAATTGAAATTTGGCTTCATTGAGCAGGTTGTTTTCTTCTTCGCGGTCTAGACCGAACATTGAAGACAACACCCCTTTTTGCCCACGTAGATGTGCACCAATCACGGCATTTTCCAGCACAGTCATTTCAGGCATGATTTTCACGTGCTGAAAGGTACGGCTTAAACCTTTTTTGGCAATCTCGCGTGAGCTTTGTCCATTAATTTTTTCACCCAGGAAAATCACTTCGCCACTGGTTGGAACATCTACCCCTGAAAGCTGATTGAACATCGTACTTTTGCCCGCACCATTCGGTCCAATCAAGGCCAGAATTTCCCCCGCATAAATACTGAGGTTCATGTTGTTGTTGGCTACCAGTCCACCAAATTTTTTAGTGACATCTTTGGCTTCCAGAATTAATGTGCCTTGCTGCGGTAACTCTAAAGATGGTAATTCACGTGTTGGTGGCACAATGTCAAGATGTGCATCTTTTTCAGGTTTAAAGCGTTGCGGAATACATTTCACCAGCATTGGCCATAAGCCTGATGGTGCTTTTTGCATCAACACGACAATCAACAAACCAAAAACGATGGTTTCATAATGCCCTTCGGAACCAAAAATGATGGGCAAGAAATCTTGTAGCCATTGGCGTGCCATGGTGAAAATACCAGCACCAAGAATCGCTCCCCAAATATGTCCTACACCACCCAATAATGCCATGAAGAGATAATCGATCCCCATTTGCAGCCCAAACGGTGTTGGGTTAATGAAGGCTTGATTGTGGGCATATAGCCACCCTGAAATGGAGGCAAAAATAGAGGAGATGGTAAAAACAACCAGCTTGGATCTAAAGGTATTTACCCCCATAGACTCTGCCATGAGCTGACCACCGTTTAAGGCGCGAATAGCACGTCCTTCACGGGAGTTGAGCAGGTTTTTGGTCAAGATAATCGCAATGAATAGAATTAACCAAATCAGGTAATACATTTTATTGCTGCTATCTAAGGCATAACCAAACACAGAAACACTTGGAATATTCGAGATTCCCGAATGACCGCCTAAAGATTCAATGGTGGAGAAAAAGTAATACAGTGAAATGCCCCACGCAATGGTACCAAGTGGCAAATAATGTCCTGATAATTTAAGCGTCATGCCCCCGACAATAATTGCAGAAATAATGGTAATGATGACACCTAAAATCAGGGCTGCCCAAGGGCTGCCATGCGTCCACGCCAACCATGATGGCAATTGTTCAGTCGCGGTAATATATGCCGTGGTATAGGCACCAATACCCACCAGTGCAGCCTGACCAAAGCTGGTCATGCCACCAACACCCGTGAGCAAGACTAAACCCAGTACCACTAAAGCATTTAAACCAATGTAGTTAAGTAAAGTGACTTGATAATCAGGCAGAATAAATGGACTGATCATGGTAATCAGCGCAAAGCCAATAAATAAATATTTTGCTTTCATTCGCCATCCTCCTCTGAGTGACGAGAAGTGAGGGATTTCCAAATCAAGAATGGAATAATTAATGTGAAGACAATGATTTCTTTATAATCACTTGCCCAGAACATTGAGAATGATTCAATCAAGCCCACCACAATCGAACCGACGGCTGCCACAGGGAAACTGACCAAGCCCCCAATAATGGCACCCACAAAACCTTTCAGGCTGATAACAAAACCAGAGTCGTAATACAAGGTGGTGATTGGTGAAATCAAGATGCCTGAGAGTGCGCCAATAAATGCCGCCAAGGCAAAGGTGATTTTTCCTGCGAAAATTGGAGAGATACCCATGAGCTGAGCGCCCACACGGTTGACCGCTGTCGCATGTAAGGCTTTGCCATAGAGGGTCTTATCAAAGAAGTACCACAGGGCAATAATCAACAATACAAAGGCAAACAGAATACACAGCGTTTGACTATTCACACTGAGCATTCCCAATTCAAAAGTGGCTTCACTGAACGGTCTGGTTTGCGCACCATTTGGACCGAAAATAATTAATCCCACACCCACCAAGGCAACATGAGATGCGATCGAAACAATTAACAATACCAAGGATTTAGCAGATGCTAGGGATTGGAAGAAGGTACGATACATCATTGGACCCAGTGGGGTGATAATCGCAAGCGTTAACAAAATTTGGAAGAAAGTCGGCAAATCAGCCAATGGCAGTTGATACATACACAACACTAAAATTATGCAGTAACCGACTAAGCCGAGCTGTTTTTTCCACTGGAATGCTGTTTTATTTCTGAGAGATTCCCAAGCATCCAAGCATAAATTGACAAGACAGAAAGCTGAGACCAGCCAAACAATGGTACTTGGTGTTCCCGCCTGAATGGATGCGAGGGTGAGTGCGCCAAAAACGGTAAATTCGCCCAATGGAATGAGTAAAATCCGTGTGACGGTGAAAACTAAGATAATGCAAAGTGCCAGCAGTGCATAAATCGCACCACTGGTAATTCCATCCTGTCCTAGTATTAAAGCAATATTAAAATCCATATGCCTTACCCTTAGTCATTTTTAGAGACAAAACGACTCCGAAGAGACCGAATTAATCTCTAAAAAATCTAGATGAATAAGTGAAGAAAGGTGCTACTTAAATTATTTCAGCAACGTCCATTTACCATTTTTAACCGTAATCATGACCCGACCACGTTTATCAAAACCGCTGTGATCTGATGGGGTCATGTTATACACACCCTGTGTCCCTGCTAATTCTTTGGTTTGCTCCAAAGCTGTACGCAACTCTTGACGGAATTGTGCTGTTCCCGGCTTCGCCTTCTTTAAGGCTACAGGAGCGGCTTTTTCCAAAAGTAGCCCTGCATCATAAACATTGGCACCAAATGTTGCAGGATATTCCTCGTACATTTTCTTGTAGCTATTCATGTATTTTAAGGCGATTGGTTTCGACACATTGCTGTTCGGAATTTCGTTAATCACCAACATTAAACTTGCGGCAAGAATGGTGTTATTGACCTTATTGCCACCCATTTTTAGGAACTGGTCTAAAGCCGCACCATGAGTTTGATACATCTGACCTCGATATCCGCGATCATATAAGGCAGTTTGTGGTGGTACGGCTGAACTGCCTGGCGCAGCCACTAAAATCGCTTGTGGTTTGGTGGCAATTAACTTCAAGGCTTGACCCGTCAAAGACGTGTCTTGTCGTTGAAAGCTTTCTTTGGCAATCACTTTAATACCATTCTTGGCTGCCAACGAGGCAATTACCTTGCCCCAGTTATCGCCATACGGATCTGCTGTACCAATAAAGCCTAGCGTTTTGATTTTGCGTTTCACCATATCTTCAACAAGTGCCTGGGCAATCACATCATCATTCTGGGTGGTTTTAAATACCCATTTTTTTTGCTCATTCATTGGCAATACAACCGCTGAAGTCCCGACAGGTGCAAGTAAAGGCACGCCTGCTTTGGCAATTGTTCCAATCACTGCCATGGCATTTGGAGAACCAGAAGGACCAATAATCGCATCCACATTGTTCTCTTTAATCAATTTATTGATTGCCTTGACTGAAGCAGTAGGATCACTGGCGTCATCAATCGAAATATATTGAACCTTCTCGCCACCGAGCGTTTTAGGCAGTAACGCAATGGTATTTTTTTGTGGAATCCCAACCATTGCGACTGGACCACTCGATGAAGTCACCACACCAACTTTGATATCTGCATAGGCGCTAGAAATGCCTGCAGCGATGATTGAACTTAAAACAGCAAGTTGAGTGAATTTCATTTAAACCTTTCTCCTTATCGATTTCATCTTAGATATATTTTTATTGAAATATCTAAGATATTACTCCCTTTAACTAAGCAGCTTTCATGCCACTTAGACACAACAAACTTAAGTTTTTAATTTTATTTATCATTAATTTAAACTAACACATAATCAAAAAAACACCAAAAATAAATTAGAAATTTCTAACACTTTTTGCACCACATTAATTCACTTTTCAATAAAAAAGCCCCAATCTGAACGCCTATTTATTTAGACATTTCTACTGCATAAAATTCATTGAAAGGAAAAAATTGAGGTATAAGAAACATATAGCCAGCCTGAACCCAGACTAGAATCAAAATAGGCGTTTTTGTGCCTCTAAAAAAAGATTTACAATTCCCCTCCAGCATTTCGAACGACGGCATTTCAGTTATTCATTCCTGACCGATAACAACGCTTGTTTTAGGCTGAACTTTGAATGAACAATCCCACCTACAGGTATAAGCACTGAGCAAATTAAACTTACAAACGCAAAAACCGCTCTAAAATAGAGCGGCTTAAAAATAAATGCCTAAACGAATGACTACCGATCTAAGACTTTTCAACATTCAAATTTAATAGCACATCATCACAGATTTGGTCTCGGTGTAGTCTGCAATAAATTCATCAGCAAATTCTCGCCCCATACCTGAAGCGCGTACACCACCAAAAGGCACAGCAGGATCAAGAAAAGTATGCATATTAATCCAAACGGTTCCCACCTCCAGTTTTGGAATCAGGCGTAACGCTCGGGACAAATTATTGGTCCATAAACTTGCAGTTAAACCAAAGCGAGCATGATTCATTTGTTCGACCAGTGTATCTTCATTTTCAAACGGAATGACACAAATCACAGGACCAAAACATTCCTCATTCAACAAAGGATCTTCTGTATCATTCACAGCCAGCAAAGTCGGTTCGACATAATAACCAAGCCGATCACAGACTCCTCCACCCACAATAATATGATGACGCTGTTTGACCAGCTCCAGATAATTTTTCACCTTATTCAAATGAGGTAGATTTGATAAAGGTCCAAAAGCACTGCTTTCATCCATCGCAGCGCCAATGTTCATGCCTCGTAATGCTCCAGCAAGTTTCGTCACCAACTCCTCATATTTAGACGCATGCACAAAAAACTTTTCAGGGGCCGCACAGACTTGCCCTTGATGCACAAATGTCGCCATCAGCAATCTAGGTAAAATTTCATCAATATTGGTATCTTCAAAAATCGCCAGTGCATTTTTCCCACCAAGCTCCAGACTCACCCGCGTCAAATCACTGCTCATCGCCAACTTGCCAATTGCAATCCCCGTCGGCACAGAACCTGTAAAGGACACCTTTTTAACTAAAGGTGATTCGATCAGACATTGCCCCGTTGTACCATCCCCCGTCACAACATTGATGACGCCCTCAGGTATTCCAGCCTCTACACTTAATTCAGCCAGTCGCAGCAACGATAAACTGGCAAACTCACTGGGCTTCAGCACAATCGTACAGCCTGTGCATAAAGCCGATGCCAATTTCCACACCCCAATCATGAGCGAAAAATTCCACGGCACAATCCCTGCAACCACTCCCACAGGCTGTCTAAAGGTAAAGGCTGTATACAATTCACCCTGCATTGAAGGCAGCGAAGGTTGCATGGTTTTCCCCGTAATTTTGGTTGCCCAGCCTGCAAAATAGCGCATAAAAATCACGGATTGCTGCACTTCCAAATGACGTGCCAAATTGATGAGTTTTCCTGTACTTAGACTCTCAAGCTGCGCTAATTCTTCGCCATACTGCTCCATCAAGTCAGCCAGTTTTAAAAGTTTTTGTCCTCTTTCATAAGGGGTAGTTACCGCCCATGAAGTTTTGAACGCCTGATGCGCACTAGTGACCGCTTTATCGACATCAATATGATTGCCCAGACTAATCTGGCTAATCACAGCTTCAGTTGCTGGGTTCACAACGTCGATTCTCGTTTGACCATCCGCCTGAATCATTTTCCCATTGATAAAATGCCCATGATCACGTTGTAAAAATGCTGTGACTGCTGGCAAGACCTGTACTTGACTCATAATTTTCATATTCATTGATATACTCGATTTTTATTCTGTGGCTTAGACTAAAACTGGTTCTGACTGTTTAAGTTTAATCGGCTGCTTTTGCGCAGAGAGAATAAAAGCCGCACCGCGCTCACCAATCATGACTGCTACTGCATTGGTATTTGCACTCGGCACTTGTGGGCAAATAGAACAATCTATGACGCGTAGATTTTGCATGCCATGTACTTTCAAATTTAGATCGGTGACCGAATCTTGAGGGGATGTTCCCATACGGCAAGTTCCGACAGGGTGATAGACCGTTTTGATATTCTGCTTGAGCCAACGATGTAATCCTTCCGTATCCTCTATCGCTATATTTGCAGGCTCAATCACATCTTGAATCAGGGCTTTAAGTGCAGGTTGCTGCAACATTTTCAGACCTGCCTGTACTGCACGTATTTGCCCATCAATATCCTGTTGATCTCCCAAATAGTTTGGATCAAGTATTGGAAAATCCTTCGGATTACGACTGCGTAACGTAATGCGACCGCGCGCTTTAGGCTGAAGATGACAGGTTTTAATGGTAATACCATGCTCAAGTGTTGCCGCTTTTTCACCTGGCGTATTGTCAAAATTATCAAGTACAGGCAAGAACATGAACTGCACATCGGCACTGCCCTGATTCTGCGAATCTACAAAGCCCGCACCTTCCAAAATATTCGAGGTTAATAAACCTGATCGGGTAAACAACCACTGCAAACCATGCTTAATCGATTTCAGTCCTTTATCTTCCTCAATAATGCTGGTGGGTTCTTTAATGGTGGCGTTAATCGACACATGCAGATGATCATGAAAATTTTCACCCACTGGGAGATCTAACACACAAGGAATCTGATGCGTCTCTAGCTGTGCTTTAGGACCAATACCCGAAAGCATAAGCACTTTCGGACTACCAATTGCACCTGCACATACAATAACTTCCTTGTTTGCCCGAATGCTTTGAACGGCTTGATCTGCAACACTAAAACTGACTCCTTCAGCCACAGAGTTTTGAATCTCAATTTTATGCACCAAGGCTTGAGTCACCACAGTCAGATTCGGATTGTCCGCAATCGATTTCAAGTAGGTTTGCGATGTACTGGCACGCTCGCCATTTTTAGTCGTGGTTTGATAAAACCCGATACCTACCTGTGATTTACCATTAAAATCATTGACGTAATTCAGACCCATTTGCTGCCCAGCACGCACAAATGCCTGCGTTAGTGGATGACGATAACGATTTTCACTGACCGAAAGATGCCCACCCTGCCCATGATAAGCATTATTTAAACTTTCGTTATTTTCGGCTCTTACGAAATACGGTAAGACATCTTCATAAGCCCATCCCGCACAGCCCCAATCTTGAGCCCAACGGTCATAATCCTCTGGCTGACCACGTGTATAAATCATCCCGTTTACTGAGCTGCCGCCACCCATCACTTTGCCTTGAGCCAAGATCATTTCACGATCATTACAATGTGGCTGAGGAACCGTCATATAGGGCCATGATTTCTGTTGAAAGACTTTGACCACTGTGGCTGGAATTTTATGGAAAACACTATTGTCCTTATCGCCAGCTTCTAATAACAAGACAGTTCCAGCTTTAGCTTCCAATAAACGCGTTGCAACCACACATCCTGCTGTGCCTGCCCCAATAACAATATAATCATAGTTTTGTTTTAACATTCTGCTAACCCACATGAATAAAGATTAACTTCATTCAACACGGAATCAGTTTTGTATTCTTGTTTATGCAAGACATGCGAATGTCTATTTGTGACATCGAATCAATTAGGCTAAGCCGTTTGGCGACATTGCTTTGGGGAAATCCCATAGGCTTTTTTGAAAATTTTAGAGAAATGTGCACTGTCCCCAAACCCCCATTTCAGTGCTAAATCTGTAATCGAAGTTTGCCTAAAGCATTCGTCAAGCAAGTCTACTTTGACGCGCTCTAGACGTTTTTGCTGGATATATTTATTCAGTGAAAGCTGTTCTTCACTAAATAGGCGATATAAATGCCGCAATGAAACCCCTAAAGCATCCGCAATTTTTTTGGGGGTTAATTCAGGCTTTGTTAAATGTTCAATAATGTATCGTTCAGCTCGATCTTTCAGACTTTCCTGAGTTAAACGATTCTTTTTATAGAAGATAGTTGGTCTAAGTAAAGCAATCAAAGCATCCTCAAATGCATTGCCATCTTCTTCGGCATACCACAACTGAATATTTTCAACAGAGAGGTTCTGCATAATATTTTTTAATAAAAAACTACTCATGTTTTTAGTGATGAGCTTACCGAAGTAACCCTCATGAATGTTCGCTTGTGCCAGTTTTTCCCGATCAAGATGCACCGATATATGAGAGAACAAGCCTTGCGAATACATTTCAATCTTTTCACTTGGGTCAAGTAAAATCATATCACCCTCATTAAGAAGAATTCGACTCCCCTTATAGTTCATCTGCATTTTCCCCGAAGATTGCAACACCAAAAAGCACAAGTGATGCGAGGCTCGATCGGGTGAATCTGCGTTACGCACAATATAGTTCGCATTGCTTTTAATGAAGGCAATTTCAGTTTGACCCAACTGATAGGCTTGAATTTCTCCTATAAACAGACTTTGGAGACTATTAAAACTGGCATCAAAATTTCCGCACACTTGTTGGATATGAGACGACCATTGCGTAATGTCATTATCTCGGAACTGAATCATGATCAATCTCCATCATCAAAAGCACTTGGTTTACGACATCAAATAACCATCAGACATAGAAAAATGCATAAGCTCAAATTTTATAATTTTTATTCTTTACACTTTTACTTGCAAAAACACACTTCATAGAAATTAAAAATGTATGTGTATCAAACAATACACATACACCTGAGTTTAATTACAACAGCACTTAGAATTTATAGGTATAACTCGCAATTACGCGATCTTCATCAAATGAATTCCCCCTTGCATAGCCAGTTCCATATTTTGTGTCGGTATCGTAATGAATGTATTCCAAACCAAAGTTTTTAAACATTCCCTCAGGCACTACATACTTCAGTACAGCACTGCGTTCAATTTCCGTATTGTCGCTATAGCCCGCACGGTAAATGTCACTACCATGTAAGTAACGCAATGTAGTGGACAAACCAGGTACTCCCCAGCCCTTAAAGTCGTAGCTATAAAGTACGTGCCAAGTCAGTTCTTCAGGTTTCACAAACCCCAGTAACGACCATGCATGCAAGAATGGTTGTGGCACATAACCAGAAATTGTTGGAAACGTACTCTTACCATCATTCTTACGCACACCCGTCGCTAGCGTATGATTCCCTGTATTGATGGTGGTCATAAAGCCATAAGATTGGTTATCTATATCACCATACAAAGCTTTACCAGATTCCGAGTTATTAAAGTAACGCCCATCCAGACGGACTTTGGTATCACCCACTTTGGTGCTATAAGCCAAGTTGGCATAATGTTGTTGATAAATATCAAGCAACTGACCATACCAATATGAACCAGAAACCGAAGGCGTAAAGCTATAGTCCAAGCCAACAAAGCCCAAACCATCACTTTCATACTTATTGACCGCACTCCCCGTAAATAGACTCAATTTTTCATATTCGTCATCATTACGCGCATTGATACGATTGATAAATCCCGCAGTAAACACTAAATCTTTAATGTCTTTAGACTGAAATAATGCCCCAGAAAAAATCGTGGTGAGCTGACGAGAATCATCAAAGAATATAACTGGCAGTTTCGGTTCAAGCGTACCCACTTTAAATTCCGAGTTGTTATATTTAAGCTTTAAGGTTGCCCCAGCCTTTCCGTACGAACGTTCCTGTTCACCTTTAGAATAATCATAAGGCAAGATACTGTCTGGTAGATCTGCATGCATATCATTCAAGCGCACTGCATATTGACCCAAGACATCCACACCCACTTTAAGTGCTGTATCGGTATAGCCCGATTCTAAGCGAAGTGTTGCAGCTTGTGACCAACTCCCAATATCTGAAGATGCAGGATTTTCAAAATCACGTTCTACATAAAAGTTTCTTAGATAGATTGAGCCTTTATAATCATCTATAAAGTCTGCATATGCATTTCCATCCCCGACCAAACCAAGCATGCATAATAAGCTGATTTTATTAAATGAAACCTTAGGTTTAACTTTAAATACCATAACCATCCCTTTCTAATAGCAAAGATTAAATCATCACGACTTAACCAAAATATCCATTTATTTAATTGAATTGTCAAAGTTGTAGATTGCACCAAAATCACACACAACAATGCTGCAATCACAGTTATAACAATAGATACACCCTAATGGTGCACAAAACTCACTGTTCGTTTTTCAATCCACTTTCAGCCCTATAAAAATCCTACATTTATATTGAAATGTCAAACAATTTGATTTTTTTTGAAATATTTTGTTTCAAACATAGGGGGATTATTTTTTAAAGTGCACCAAATTAAACAACTCTAAATATGGAATAATATTTGCTTATTAAAAATAAATAATCAATCATTTAAGGAAAGCCATGAACAAAGCAACAAAAGCCAATTTCACCAATATTATGCATAGTGAAAAAACTGACTTTGAAATTATCGCTCAGCATTTTAATGAGTTTAAAAAAGGACACGTGCAAAGAGTGATTGACCATCTTCTACTTCTAAAAGATGATCACGGAGGATTTCCAGTCGACCGCCTAACCCATTGTTTACAAACAGCTACCCTCGCTTACCAAGATGGTCGCGATGAAGAATATATTGTCTGCGCGCTATTACATGATATTGGCGATACACTGGCTTGTTATAATCATGCCGATCTCGCAGCCACACTTTTAGAGCCATTTATTAGTGAAAAAAAATTACTGGATGCTAAAACACCATGGTATTTTTCAAGGATATTATTTTTTCCATCACATTGGTTTAGACCGTTATCAATGTGAAAAATATAAAGATCATCCTTATTATGAATATACAGCTGAATTTTGTTTTAAATATGACTCACCCGCTTTTAATCAAGACATGGAAACGCTTCCTTTAGAATTTTTTATTCCCATGCTGAACAACATTATGTCCACACCTAAAAAATCCATTTATAAAGATATAAAATAATAATACATTAATTCTATGCATCATTTTATCCACTTAAAAATGATGCATAGAAAATAAGTTTATTTATTTTAAAATAATAATTGAGATGCAGTTAATTAAATACCTGCCAAATCTCTCAAAATTTTAATAAAGACTTCTTTTTCTTGCTCAGAATATTGGTCAAATACCTCATTCTGATGACTGTCTGCAATTTCAAATAAATAATGCGCTGTTTGTCGACCCTTTTCTGTCAACTCGAAAAATTCCCCCTGATCATTGAGTAGTTTCTGTGAGGCCAGCATAGCCGCCGCACGCTCTACTTCTTGCATTGGCATAGCGATATCTCGCGGCAAATCCTCTTTAGAAGAAGCCGTTCCACTGGCTAAAACCAACAGCAAACGTGCTTCGCTGGTGCGGAATCCCGAAGCAAGTTGCTTGGGTAAATAATCCGTTTGGTAACTCTTAAATGCACGACTCATCAAGTAGCAGGCATTGCTGTATAAATGTCCATGATGAATTGAGTCTAGTTCAGATTGATCAAGGTTCTGTTTTAGCGTCAAACTTGGATGTGGAATAACGCTGGAGTACGCCCCCTGATGATAGACCAATGGGCTACGACCCTGATCATGGAAATTCACAACCTTGCCAATAATGATCCAGTGATCACCACCTTCAATGACTTGATGACGTTCACATTCAAATATCGCAGAACAGTTTTCTAGCAATAAGCTCGCACCTTCACCTTCCTGATAATTGGTTCCCTCAAATTTATCAATATTGCGGCGAGAAAACTTATTCGACAAATCAATTTGCGAGCCAGATAAAATATTGACTGCAAAATGCGTTGCCTGTTCAAACACAGGAAAACTGGAAGACTTCTTGTCAATACTCCACAAAATTAAGGGTGGATCTAAGGATACTGAATTAAAGCTATTCGCAGTGACTCCCACTTTTTCACCTTGCGCATTTTGCGCAGTCACAATGGTCACACCCGTTGCGAAATTCCCTAAAGCACGTCGAAATTGTAATGGGTCAACTTTTACATCATTTATTTTTTGTAATGAGTTCATCATTCTCTCCTATAGCATTTAGCTATCAAATACGTCTCAAATCATGAAAGACTCTATATATCCAACACTAAACGCGGTGATTTTGAACGCGAACAACAAACCAGTATTTGCTCGTTATCAGCTTTCTCTTCATCCGTGAAATACACATCGCGATGATCAGGCTCACCCTCAATCACATCGCACATACAGGTGCCACACACCCCTTGTTCGCAAGACATTTCAATTTTTATGCCTTCACGCGCCAATGCAGTCAGAATGGTTTCTTCAGCATTGACCATAATAATTTTACCGCTACGCTGAGCAACAACTTCAAAACTATCGCCCGTTAAGTCGGTTTCGACTTGAAAGTATTCTTTATGAATCTGCGTATCGGGTAAATTGTGTGACTTTGCAAGATTAATCACCCAATCCATAAAACCATTGGGTCCGCAGGTATACACATGGGTTGCAGGTTCGACTTGCGTGAAACTTTCTTCAAAAAACGCCCGATGATTTGCGCCTTCATCTTTAAAATGAAAATGCGTAAATGCTGCCAATTCACCCTGTTTAAGTTCATCGACAAAGGCACTGCTGGCTGCACTTTTACCGCAATAATGCAATTCAAAAGATTCTCCATCCTGCAACAACTGGTACGCCATGGTCAGCAACGGTGTAATACCAATACCGCCACCAATCAGTACCGTATGTTTCGCGGGGTACAATGGAAACAGGTTTTTCGGTGCACTGACCTGAATCTGCATGCCATCTTGAATATCATCAAAGGCCGAGATTGAACCACCACGTGATTCTGCATCTCTTAAAATCCCGAGTCGGAACTTACCGACTTGATTTGGATTTTGGCAAAGTGAGTATTGGCGAACCATGCCATTCGGTAAATGCACATCAATATGCGCACCTGGCTCGACTTGCGGCAACTGGGTTGAAGTTACCGACTCAAATTCCATGACTGCAATATTTCCACCTTCTACATGGCGGTTTTTCACGACAACATCATAAAGTGTAGTCATTGTTTTATTCTCCTTCTCACCCTCTAAGCCCATGACTTAGCGCATGAATAAACCACCATTAATATCCCATGTCGCACCTGTCACGAATCCCGCATTGGGACTTGCCAGCAAGCCGCAGGTTTCCGCAATAAATGACATACTGCCTAAAGCCTTGACGGGGATATTTTGAATAAACTGTTCCATTTTTTCGTCAGGGACTACGCTATGCACAATCGGAGACTCCATTGGACCCGGTGCAACTGCATTGACCGTTACACCTTTTGCTGCAAATTCTTTGGCGAAGATTTTGGTTAAGGTCACAATGGCACCTTTGCTCGCTGCATAATGTGCACCCGTTGCCGTACCACCATTTTGTCCTGCCAACGACGCCATATTGATAATGCGCCCATAGCCTCTTTGCGCCATATACTGACCAATAATCTGACAAGACTGGAAGGTACCACGCTGGTTAACTTGGGTAATCCAGTCAAAGTCCGCAGCCGTAATCTCCAATACTGGGGTTGCCTTAGTGACAGTGGCGTTATTGATTAACACATCCAGTTTGTAAAACTTTTGCTCAATCCACTGCACCACTGCATGAAAGTCTGCTTCAACCGAAATATTCAATTTCACAGGGAACATCTGCTCAGCATATTGACTCTGCGCTTGAGCTTTCTCGGCTTTCTCCAAAGTACTGGCAGATAAAATCACCTGATGACCTTGACTGGCAAAATACTCAGCAATCACGTTACCCAAACCTGATGCAGCACCTGTCACTAATACAACCTGTTGCATGTTGGTGCTCCTATAGAATGTAACTAATACCCGCCAAGGTATCGGTAGAGTTAATCAAGTTAATGATTTTACGATTAATTTTAAAACCAGCATCCGCATCACGGTTTAAGTGATAAGTCACATCTGCGGTATAGTGTTTCAGGTTCTCTTTACGGAATTCACGCAGGTTTTGTGCACAACGTAAAACGATTTCACCTTCTTCATCTTTTAAAATACGCACACGTGAAATGCTGCGAACGGTATTTGCCTTGGGTGAGGTTGAAATCGCTTCACCATTTTCTAGACGCGCTACACGCATTTTGCGCATGTGATGGTCGTCATAGGCATAGTTCAAATTGTTTTCGTAATCGGTCAGGCTTGGGTCGA
Source organism: Acinetobacter sp. NigerLNRRAM0016 (assembly GCF_054112845.1). Classification (NCBI taxonomy): domain Bacteria; kingdom Pseudomonadati; phylum Pseudomonadota; class Gammaproteobacteria; order Moraxellales; family Moraxellaceae; genus Acinetobacter; species Acinetobacter sp. NigerLNRRAM0016. Next base: position 117,455 of record NZ_JBSYVT010000006.1, on the reverse strand, counting down.
TGGGAATGATATACACTCCTTTTTCATTCCAAAGATTCAGCCAAGCATCATGCTCAGAGTGATCCAACATATCGGCTTCTGCCCAAATAAAAGCAGTCACTTCATTTAATAAGTTCAAATCAATTTTCATGTTGTTCCCCTTAAGCCGTCATCAACTTTTTCCATTGCTGATAGGCTGCACGCATCCCTGTTTCAGCACTCACATCACTTTTCAAACCATCTTCAGTTTTTACTTCACCTGGCAAGCCACGGTTCAACATGATCCAAAGGTCTTCACCTGCGGCAGCACCTTTTTGCACACGTTCCCATGCTTCAGCATCATCTGGCGTACCAAAACCAAACGGACCTTGGAAATGTTCATGTAAACGTAAACGGTATTGGTTGGCGATTTGCGGACCACCATCCATGGTAATCACTGAATGGTGAATTTCCGTCTTATCGACTGAAATTGGCTGCATCACGCGGAAGAATGCCATTGAGCAGGCAATATTCGGGAACAGGTTCAAGTTAAAACCAGAGCCACCCACAGCACGCACAATACGACGCACTTCAAGTTCAGCATGTCCTTCGTCACGCAGTGCTTGGGCTAAATCTTCAAAACGCTCCTGAATCGGACGCTCCATCAATTCTTCATCTAAATCGACCAGTTCAGGAATCATCACCATCACACTGTGACCATTACCCAAATCTTCAACAAAACCTGGCTGATTTTCAAAGTTGAATAACTCTTCGGTTTTCTCATCCACCGAACTTAAGAACGACTTATGCACCAATGGGAAATGGTAGGCATCCGTGGTGTTTTCCAACTGGATTTTCCAGTTACCCGGGAAGGTAAAGCGGTGTTCACCCAAGACTTTGACTGGATAGCCCGCACCCTGCTTCATGAATAAATCAATCCACTTTTTCGCTGGTCCAAGGAATTGCTCTAAAGGCTCTACATCATGATTGAATGACGCGAAAATCATGCCGTTATATTCTTCGACACGTAAGCTCACCAACGGCAATTCTGATTTATCTAAACATTCGCCATAGCTTTCAGGTGAAGGTACGCCACGTAATGTGCCATCAAGCGCATAACTCCAGCCGTGATATGGACAGACAAAACTGTTGGTTTTACCTTTTTTATGTTCACACACAGTCGCAGCACGGTGGCGGCAACGGTTCAGTAGTACATGTACTTTTTTCTTACGGTCACGCACCGCAACCACAGGTTGTTTACCAATATTCATGGTTTTATAACTACCTGCTTCTGGAATTTCACTGGCATGTGCAACCCACACCCAAGTGCTATAGAAAATCTTTTCCATTTCTTCATCAAAGATGCGCTCATCTTTGTATAAAGAGGTATGTGCGCGGTCGTGCTGTACAATACTTTCGTAATCCACGTCGACTTGTGTCATTGGAATTAAACTGTTCATAATTATTTACTCTAAAATTTATTGTGCTTCGTTGTGTGCTGTCGGTACTGGCAGAATGGCTTCACTTTCCCAATGAGAGATGGGGCGGCTAAAGATATTTTCCGTTTGAAAATGCTTCATTGCCCACTGACCATCCGCTTGTTGTTTAAATTGGATAGAGAGCTTTGCCGCATTCAGATGCGCCCGACCATCCTGAAAGCTTGAGGTCTGTAGCATTAACCAACGTCCCGTTGCGTGATCTGCATTGACCTCAATCTGCTCGGAATTCACAAAATGCGCATTCATCACAAAGTGCGAATCTTTTTGGGTATAGCTTTCAAACATGGCCTGAATGGCTGCTCGCCCCTCATAACGTCCAAATGACGCTTGATAACGCTTGCCAACACCCTCCCAAACTGCCTGCTCATCAAACAACGACATCAATGCGTTGATGTCTGTGTGGGCATCCAGTGCATCACAAATTTCCATGTAACGATTCAGCACATTACGTACCGCATTCACTGCTTCAAGCTGCTGTAATCGAAAAAGTATTTGCTCCATATGTGCTGCCCCGTTTCGACTTAACGTTGAATAATCAATTCACGCCCAACACGTGCTTCAATCTTGCAGTATTTCCATAATTTAAATGGACCTTCACCAACCACGGTTGTACGCAATAAATTGCACGCGGCATGCACGGTTTCAATGTTAGGTACATCCGCTAAAAGATACGTGGTCCACGGCCAACCTGAACTTGGTCCGACCATGCTTTGGTCATCATCTAAATTGCCAAAAACATGTACGCCTGGCAGATCATGAATACCGTTCCACATCTCACCAAAGGCCGCCCAAACTGCTTTTGCTTCTTCTGGCGTTGCATCAAAAAAATTCTGGTTAATACCCATGCAGAATAGGACACGTAAAGTTTTTTTAGCTTCCATTTAAAATCACCTCTTTGTAATCTATAAAAATAATAAAATGTGCTTATAAGTAGCCTGGCGTTGGTGGCAAACCAAAACTCACAGAACCTGCGTTTAATAAGGTTGCATCCCCCATAAAGGCATGCTGGGTTACCACGTTGGTGTCATTCACAAAACGGCTGAAGACGTTGTTGGTATAAATTGCCGTCATTCCTGCCAACATCTGCATTTTTCTTGCGACTCGAGCAGAAACACGCGCTGCATGCGTACACGCTAAACGCACATGGCTAATTTGTTCGACTGTCGGCTGTTGACCCTTTTGAATCTCATCCCATACTGCATCCATGGTTTGGTAGAACCAGTTTTTTGCAGAGAGAAATTCGGCTTCGGCTTGAGCAAATTCATATTGCGTTACAGGTCGGTTGGCAATTTCAGAGCCACCCGTAATAGACGCCTTGCCCGGTGCAAGTTTTTTAAATTCTTCTAAGGCTGCTGCTGCAACACCAATCCCAACCACCGTCAACACTTGTGTCGCAAAAGAAAGCGATGGGTATTTAAAAAATGGCTCAGGAAGCTTTGATGCTTCACCACGCACAAAGGTCCAGTCTTCACGCACCAGCACATCATTCACCAAAAGGTCATGACTACCTGTACCTTTTAAGCCAACCGTATCCCATGTCATATCAATCTGAACTTGATCGGCTGGAATGACTGCCATACGTGGCAAACCCTTTGTTTCCTTACCTTGGCTTGGTGTAATCCCCACACCAATGATGTCTGCTCCCATACAACCACTTGAAAATTTCCAACGACCTTTAACACGCAAGCCTTCAGGTGTAATTTCGGCGGGTTGCGGTGGGAAAATACCGCCCGCAAACACCACATCAGGGCTATCTTGGTAAATCTGCGCCAGTGTAGACTCTGGTAATCCTGCCAAATAAGCAGGACTCATCCCAAAACTTGCAACCCAACCCACAGACCCATCTGCCATAGAAAGTTTTTCAATCAGCTCACAAAACTCGCGCGGCGAGCATTCATCTCCGCCAAAACGAGCAGGAACCAAAGCACGATAAACTCCAAGTTTTTTTAGCTTTTCGATAATATCGAGTGAAACATAAGCCTGATCATCAAACTCACCCGTTAATGCTCGCTCACGAATTTCCTGACATAAGGTTTCAAGCTCGACTTCATCATTCACTTGATTGCTTAAGCTAATTGCAGATAGACCATTCATTCTTTTTCTCCTTGTTGTTTTGATTGCACTAAATCCATTAAATAAGCGGCAATCGCACACAGTTTTTCATCAGCACCATGTTGCCCCACCAATTGAACACCCGCCGGTAGCCCCGCTTGAGTTTCAAGTGGCAAAGTGATTGCAGGATGCCCCGATAAATTAAATGGGCGAATAAGCGCAGTCATATTTAGAAATGCCGTAGTATCTTCAGCATCAGCGACTTTAGGTGGAGTTTGTAGCAGTGTTGGTAGCACCAAAACATCATATTCATTCAGTAATTGGTCAATTTCTTGGGTAAAGCTTTGACGCACCTGATTGGCTAATTCGACTTCATCCAGTGTGGTTTTAGCGGCATTGAGCAGTCGGTTTGCCACATCCTGTCCAACTTTGCCCGAAGCAACCAAATGACCAAATGCTTGCCAAGTTTCATAATTAATGACCTGCATTCCCGCGCGGTAAGCATCAGAAAAATAAGACAACTTGACCTGTGCAGGATTTGAAAAGCCCGCTTGTGCTAAAAATGCGTTTACGGTCTGCCAAATTTCAGGCTTCGCCTCGACATCCAACACCGCCAGTCGCAAGGATTGAATTTGATCTTTCTGAGCTAGCTCGTATTGAAAAGTCGGATCAATAATTGCCATGGCTTGCGTCAATGCGTTCAGGCTTGCAGCAAACGGCCCAACGCAATCCAAACTCGTACTTTCTGGCAGCACTCCTTGACGACTAACGCGGCCAAAGGTTGGTTTTAATCCATAAATTCCACAACAGGCTGCTGGCATACGGATTGAACCGCCTGTATCCGTACCAACAGAAAAATCCACCAGATTAGCTGCAACGGCTGCAGCCGAACCACTGGAAGAACCACCCGGAATTAACTCAGGGTATTTAGGATTGGTCGCTGTGCCTGTAAAGTGATTAATACCTGTAGTACCGAAAGCCAGCTCATGTAAATTGGTTTTACCCGTAATCTGGCAATCATGATTTAAAATATGATTCACAATATCGGCATGTTCTTTCGCAGGTTGTGTATCCAGCAACGCCGCACTACCACCCACAGTTTTATATCCTTTTATGTTGATTGTATCCTTCAACATCACTCTGAGAGCACCGCTACCCAGAGCCATTTTTTCATACACAATATTTTTCACTACTACACCTTTTATCGCTTAGATGCGTCTTTCTTATGCAACAAAAATGCGTCAATTTATTTGAATTGTCAAACATAATTTAATGGTTTTATTTTGGTGCAAGCATGGGTTTAAAACAGCACAAAAATAGTTTTTTAATTATTATCCACATATAAAACAGTAATATAAAAATTTAAGCGAAATTAAAACCTCATTTTTAACATGTATTTTTTAATTATATTTTTCTATATTTTTTTCACATGCACTTTTTTAAGACATGGTTTTCAGTCTTATTTAGGGAGCAAACTCGATTGCAACGTGCTATGGTGACTCAGACTCACCGTTCAAAACATGTGACTTGCATCACCATTCACAACATTATCCCCTCCTAATAAATGGCATTTTTCTGTATAAAATCACTCAAAATTTAACCAGCAGAATCATGATTTCTGGATGGCATGACTACGAAAAAAATCTCACTGCCCTAAAGCTGAAATCCTGAAAGTGATGGGCTAAAATTTGAAATGTTAGAATACAAACATGAAATTTTTCACTCTAAAAAGCTGTTCAAGCTAGGAGAGATAGATTTTTATAAAACCAATTTAAGATTAGATTTTTTTATCATTTGAAGCGTTGAACTACATTATGGAAAATTTAGATTTGTGTATATTCAACATGGTTTTATTTTTAATATAAAATATTATAAATCAATTATTTAATAAAGTTAATCTAAAAGCGTTACTGACATTATTATTTCCCATTCTTTTATGATACTTTTCCTCTAGGTTTCAAATACACCTTCTATAATTTAAAAACAATCTAAACTAAATCTGCCTGCTTCTCGCAGTACTCTGCATATTTTCAAGTTTATCCGCCGCAACTCTGCGCCAGTAATCCGAATAAAAATCCATCTTTTTACCAGATCAAAGTTTAGCTTTATTGCTCTCAAGCATACTATAGGGTACTATGCTATAAAACCTAAAAGAACATGCCTATGCCCAATCAAATTGAAGATAAAAAAAGGATCCTGCTGCGTGTTCGTCGCATTAAGGGTCAAACCCAAGCCATTGAAAATGCATTAGAAGAAAATGCAGATTGTGGTGCCATACTTCAGCAAATCTGTTCAGTGCGTGGCGCCATCAATGGCTTAATGAATGAAATGTTAGAAGTTCATTTAAAAGATACTCTTGTCACAGGTGATTCAACTGAACAAGAAAGAAAAGATGAATTTGTGGATATAGCCAAAATTCTCAAATCGTACTTAAAATAGTTCTATAAGGAAAAATCATATGAAATCACGTGCAGCGGTCGCCTTCGCAGCAGGACAACCCCTCCAAATTGTTGAAATTGACGTGGCTCCACCACAAAAAGGTGAAGTTTTGGTCAAAATTACCCACACAGGCGTTTGCCATACAGATGCCTTTACTTTATCGGGTGATGACCCGGAAGGTGTTTTCCCTGCAGTCTTAGGTCATGAAGGTGCAGGGATTGTGGTTGAAGTGGGTGAAGGTGTAACCAGCGTTCAACCTGGCGATCACGTAATCCCTCTTTATACAGCGGAATGTGGCGAATGTTTATTCTGTAAATCTGGTAAAACCAATCTTTGTGTCGCAGTGCGTGCAACACAAGGTAAAGGGGTTATGCCAGATGGTACGACTCGTTTTTCTTATAATGGCGAACCGATTTACCATTATATGGGCTGTTCAACCTTTAGTGAATATACGGTAGTTGCTGAAGTTTCTTTAGCCAAAATTAATCCAGATGCAAACCCTGAACATGTATGTTTACTCGGTTGTGGCGTAACGACTGGTATTGGTGCAGTCCACAACACCGCTAAAGTACAGGAAGGCGATACTGTTGCCGTCTTTGGTTTAGGTGGTATTGGTCTTGCCGTTGTACAAGGTGCGCGTCAAGCTAAAGCAAGTCGCATTATCGTGGTTGATATGAATCCTGATAAATTCAAATTGGCTGAAGAGTTTGGTGCAACAGATTTCTTAAATCCAAAAGATTTTGACAAGCCGATTCAACAAGTGATTGTCGAAATGACAGGTTGGGGTGTTGACCACTCTTTTGAATGTATTGGCAACGTGAATGTTATGCGTTCTGCTTTAGAATGTGCACACCGTGGTTGGGGACAGTCTGTGATCATTGGTGTTGCTGGTGCAGGTCAAGAAATCTCTACTCGCCCGTTCCAATTGGTGACTGGTCGTAAATGGATGGGAACTGCTTTTGGTGGCGTAAAAGGTCGTTCTCAACTTCCAGGCATGGTCGAAGATGCCATGAAAGGTGATATTCAATTAGAACCTTTCGTAACGCACACCATGGGCTTAGACAAAATTAATGAAGCATTTGATTTGATGCATGAAGGCAAATCCATCCGCTCAGTGGTTCATTTCTAATAACTCCCTGCTTTCAATGCCTCCTTAGCCTGTGTTAAGGAGGCATGATAAAAAGCCCACCTAACTAGGTGGGCTTTTTTAAAACATCAACACAATCCGCTATTTTTAAAACAAGAAATAACGTTGTGCCATGGGCAATACTGCTGCGGGTTCACAAGTCAAATGCACACCATCTGCCCGTACTTCGTAAATTTCTGGATCAACTTCCATCACTGGTGTATAGGTGTTGTGCTTCATATCGGCTTTTGAAATATTACGCGTGTTTTTACATGCAGAAATAATTTTCTTCAGACCTAATTTTTCCGCTACACCATTATTAATTCCAGCCTGCGACAAGAAGGTAATACAGGTGTTATGTACACCACGCGCATTTGCGCCAAACATGGGACGGTAGTGCACAGGCTGTGGTGTTGGAATGGACGCATTGATGTCACCCATTGGCGCTGCTGCAATCATACCGCCTTTAATAATCATGGCAGGTTTAACACCAAAAAATGCAGGTTTCCACAGCACCAAGTCTGCCAGCTTGCCTTCTTCGACCGAGCCGACTTCATGACTTAATCCGTGGGTAATCGCTGGATTAATTGTATATTTCGCAATGTAACGTTTAACCCGCTGATTATCGGTATGTGGCGTATCACCTTCTAATGGTCCACGCTGCACTTTCATTTTATGTGCCGTTTGCCATGTGCGAATAATCACTTCGCCCACACGCCCCATTGCCTGTGAATCGGACGACATCATGGAAATCGCACCCAAATCCTGCAAAATATCTTCCGCGGCAATGGTTTCACGGCGAATTCGGCTTTCGGCAAACGCAACATCTTCTGAAATCGCAGGATCTAAATGATGACATACCATCAGCATGTCCAAATGCTCATCAATGGTATTGACGGTATAAGGACGGGTGGGATTGGTCGAAGATGGCAACACATTGGCTTGACCAATGGCTTTCAAAATATCGGGGGCATGTCCACCACCTGCACCTTCGGTATGATAGGTGTGAATGGTGCGTTGCTTAAATGCCGCCAGCGTTTCTTCCAAGAAACCACTTTCATTTAAAGTATCGGTATGAATAGCAACCTGAACATCGTATTCATCGGCAACTGTTAAACAGTTATCGATGGCAGCAGGTGTTGAACCCCAGTCTTCATGCAGTTTTAAACCCACGACGCCTGCTTCAATCTGCTCACGGACAGGATCAGGCAAACTCAAATTTCCTTTGCCTAATAGCCCAATATTCATGGGTAAATCATCGATGGCTTGCAACATGGTCGCAATATGCCATGGTCCCGGTGTAACCGTGGTCGCGGATGTTCCCGCGGCTGGACCTGTTCCGCCACCAATCATGGTGGTTGTACCTGACATCAGTGCAGTTTCCACTTGTTGCGGGCAAATCCAGTGAATATGTGTGTCGATGCCACCTGCGGTAAGAATTTGACCTTCCCCCGCAATCACTTCCGTGGCAGCTCCCAACGGAATGGTAATATTGGGTTGTATATCGGGATTCCCTGCCTTGCCAATTTTCCAGATACGACCATTCTTTAAGCCAACATCGGCTTTCACAATGCCCCACCAATCGACAATGAGCGCATTGGTAATGACGGTATCGGCAACATCATCTGCCAATAATTGGGACTGCCCCATGCCGTCTCGAATGACTTTACCGCCACCGAATTTCACTTCTTCACCATAAGTGGTCAGGTCTTGTTCGACTTCAATAAACAGTTCCGTATCCGCCAAACGAACACGATCCCCTACGGTTGGTCCGAACATTTCCGCATATGCACGACGTGACATTTTCATCATAGATTACTCTAAATTCTTAAAAAATTTTGATGGCCCGACTTAGTCCAATTTCCCCATCACTCGACCCGCAAAGCCATACACTTCACGCTTTCCAGCTAGTGCCACCAACTCGACATCTCGGCTCTGACCTGGCTCAAAACGTACTGCGGTGCCTGCTGCAATATTCAAACGGTAGCCTTTGGCACGCTCGCGCTCAAATTGCAAAGCATCGTTAGCTTCATAAAAGTGAAAATGTGAACCAATTTGAATCGGTCGATCCCCAGCATTCGCAACCGTTATTTTTAGGGTTTCACGTCCAACATTTAACTCAATATCGCGATCTGGCGTAATTACTTCACCTGGAATCATCTTTATTCCTTATTATTCTTTACATAATCGGTTGATGTACGGTCACCAGTTTTGAACCATCTGGAAAGGTTGCTTCAACTTGGACTTCAACAATCATTTCTGCAATGCCATCCATCACATCATTGCGGCTCAGTAAAGTCGTGCCGTAATGCATCAGCTCGCTTACGCTCATGCCATCACGTGCGCCTTCCAACAAGGCAGCAGAAATATACGCAATCGCTTCAGGATAATTCAGCTTTAAACCACGTGCTTTACGGCGCTCTGCAACCAAGCCCGCGGTAAAAATTAAAAGCTTGTCTTTTTCTGTTGGATTTAATTCCATATCTTTTACCTATTTAAACGTGGAGATGTTCGCTCATAAGCCGTGCATGACCAAAATTACATTGTGTCATTTGGTCTTGAAATTACAGGCTAAAATGACTTTAAGTTCTCCAAATACGTGGAAATTCTTCATCCAGACCGTACCAATAGCGTCTTAATCTAGCTCTGATGGCAGCAAAGGCATCGTGACATTGCCGAACATCGCTCCCCAAATAGCGCGCACAAATCACATCATCCAAAACCGTTAAGGTGACAGATACATCCATACGCATCATCAGTTCACGAATTAAATCCAGATGCTGTTCTAAATCTAGACTGGCACGATATTGAGTAGGTGGAACGGCCCAGAAACTTCCCATCACAGATTGACCATGCATGCCTAGGCATGAACTTAACCAACGGTCATTTCCCTTAAAACTTAAGGTATCGGCCACCAACAAAGTCTGATTACGAAACAGTTTGAACTGGTTGATATAGGCACCATCACTAAATTGCTCTTCACGTGCTTGGCGACCAATGACCAACATGTCCCAACCAATAAAACTGGCTGCCTGATCCAAATGGATGATGGTTTCTGAATGCGCATTCGCACCATTAAACAGCATGGTTTCTTGCGGCAGCCATTCAAAAATAGCATCAGCATTCAAACTTATATTGATATGCTGATAAGCCTTTTTACCATTGGTTTTGTACCATTTACCTGCGCCCGGGGTAGTCACTAAGGCATGTGCCTGCGCGTCGACAGACATATCAAAAGTTAGGTGATCGCCACCCGCAATACCCGCAGGGGGATGTACAATAATGGCATGGCACACTCCTGTTTTTTCAGGCCAAAGCATTTTTTGTACCCGCACAGGACCATAATGTTTGCGGTGATGTAACACCGTGCATTCAGGCTCTTTTTGAGCCTGAAAACCGAGTTCCAACTTGGCAAACCATAATTGAGTATCATGCGTTCGACTGACAGTTAAATCCTGCATGCTTCCTCTGCGTGATGAATACCAATAATCTGGTGTGCTGAAATTTGTTCATCAAAATGACCTGAAAAACATTAAGCCAAACCAATCAATGCAACAACGGCGGCAATTCCACCGACAATTTTCTTACCATGTGGCACATATTTTTGTACCAAAGCACCTAACCCTAATCCACCTGCGTAGATGCAAGACATAGCAACAACCATGCCGAAGACTAAACCGATCACATGACCTGAATGACTCAATTCAGCACCATGCGCCATGCCATGAAAACTTGCTAAAACCATGGTCGCAACGGCAAACAGTCGATTGGCTTTGGTCCATAGTGCAATGGCAAGAACAGACAAGGAGAAAACGATGCCGTATTCAGCAATATTCGTAGAAACCATATGCAATTGCCCAAGGCTAAAACCTGCAATCATGGCAACAACTAAACCCAGCAATCCGCCTACTTTCCAACGATTAACCGCCGACCACAGCAGTACACCAAAAGCGATTGCCATCGTGAGGTGATCAATTCCAGTAAAAGGATGAATAAAGCCCGTCAAAAAACTATTGTGTTGTTCATGACCGGGATGTGCCATTGCCCACATTGGAAAAGCTGCGGCGAAAGTGGCAAAAGTTTTTTTTAAATAAGTCATTGTGTTTCCCCGAATTACGCTTTGAATAGACCTTGTTTTTCAATGAACGAAATAATTATTTCCAGACCTTCTTTGGTTTTCATATTGCTAAACAAGAACGGCTTATCACCACGCATACGTTTAGCATCTTGATCCATCACACTTAAATTTGCGCCGACCATCGGTGCCAAGTCGGTTTTATTGATAATCAACAAATCTGATTTGGTAATGCCTGGACCACCTTTACGTGGAATCTTTTCTCCTCCCGCTACATCAATCACATATAGGGTTAAATCTGAAAGCTCAGGACTAAACGTTGCCGCCAAATTATCCCCACCACTTTCAATAATAATTAGCTCAAGTCCATCAAACTTTTCACATAAATCATCAATTGCTGCGAGGTTAATAGAGGCATCTTCACGAATAGCGGTATGCGGGCAACCGCCAGTTTCGACACCCACAATACGCTCTGGAGACATGGCTTCATTGCGGGTTAAAAAGTTTGAATCTTCTTTGGTATAAATGTCATTGGTGACGACCGCCATATTATATTTTTCACGCAAGGCCTGACATAAATTCAAAGTCAGCGCTGTTTTACCTGACCCGACTGGTCCACCAATTCCTACACGTAATGGGCTACGTTGTGACATGTTTTTTCCTCTTAAAATTATGATCTGAATAGTCTTGAATATTGGGTCTCGTGGTGCATACTCAGCATGGCATATTGTGGTAAGGCACTACTGATTTCAGTGTCTTGCAGCTCCAAGGCACGCGCAATTGCTGCGGGAATAAGTGCATGTAAATGCCACAAAATACGCTGACCACTCATCTGCCCAAGCGGTACGGTTTTGACTGCCGCCAAGACCTGATTTTCTAAAACGGTAAAGGTATACGCCGTGAGTACTTCTGTTTGATTTAACCCCAAAGTGCCACACAGGCTGCCATACACAGGAACAAAGCCCAGCTGTTTTTTCACTTTAACGGGTTGCTTTAATACGTCTCTAATCCATGCATTTAAAGAAAATGCCAACTGTTTCGATTCCGCCAGCAACTCTTTACTCTCACGGCTGGCGCGGTAAAAGTTTGCCCAGTAAGTAAAATTTTCTTCGTCATCACTGTATTGCATTAAACGTTTCAGCACTGGCAACTCAAAACGAACCAAAAGCATTTCCAGCACTTCTTCAAAATAAGCAATGCTGGAGGCTTCATCATGAATCAGCCCTCGATCAATGGCACTTTCCACGCCTTGCGAATAGCAATAGGCTCCTATCGGTAACGCAGTTGATGACAAGGTCAACAGGCTGAGTAGTTGCGATGGATTAGTGATGGACATGATGTAAAGTCTTGATTGGGCTTAAGCGATGATCATGTTGATGTTGTGCATAGGCACCGCTTTCAGGTTCAAAAGGATGATCTACCTCTGCAACGTTTAATCCCAAACCCACTACCATTTCAGCCAGTACATGATCAGGTTCGAAATATAATGCTGTTGGCGTCAACATTAAGGGAACGTGACGATTGCCGAGATGATATGCAGCTTTTAATAAATCAAATTCTTGCTGAGCCGAAACTTTCATCAGTTTTTCTGGTTTCGCTTCAACTTTAAGAATATTTCCGCTCTCCGTCGAAATATATGACCCACTGCGTAAAATGCCTGTGCGCGGCAAATCTGCACCAATATCTACCCCATTTTTTAAAGTTGCACGAAAACGGCTCTTTTGGCGCGTATCGAAAGTCAGCTCAATGACATCAAAGTCACAATTTTCTGTAACTGCTTCTAATCGTTGAGTATAAATTTCCATTTTTTCTCCATGCTTGACTTTGTTTAGTACTGCTTTTGATCCAAATTGATTCAAAAAATAAATCACCTTCACAAAACGCACCATTATCTACAGTTAAGCAATATTCAGACCAACTCATAGACTCCATGATCAGAAACGGGTAACCCCTTAACAAAATTCGTATATTTCTCTGTTTTTAATACTTCAAACGCGATGATTCATCTTTGTGTTATTTGATATATGAGCGGGTTGCCTTTGAACTAAAATCTTGTTCAAAAACGCCTAGCAGAAACTTATGAGCTAAGAGGAATTTCTGGTTCTGAGGCTATATATTCCTTGCTCTTTATTCAGCACGGCGCAAATTTTAGACAGGTTGAAGAATAAATTGCTCTGCAATACGTCTTATTGATTGTTATTGAGTTGATTGTTACTGCTAGATCGTTTATCCGAAAGTGCTTGAAGCTAAACTTATTTAGTTTGTATTTGAGTGGACATGATGCATGGGGCTTCTTTTTCGAACACCCGTTTCACATGCTTTTTCTTTGATTTGAGCTATACGAAAGTATGTATACAGTTTCTAAAATCAGCATTTATCTTTCCAATATCATTTTTAAATAAAAATTAAACCCGCACTTTAACTTAATCTTTAAATTTTAAGCTGTTAATGCGATTCCTTTATTAAGTTTTAACAGAACAAAGCCATAAAAAATCGATCTCTATAATCTTTAGAACCATCGATATGAATAAGGCTCAAGGTATTTTAGCCTTGAGCCTGAGCTGTGAAAATTATAAAAAGTATGGCTTGTCAGTATCCGTATTCGGTTTATTCACACCTAAATTTTTACAAGAGGCAAAGCTCGGGTCTTGAATAATTTTTACCACCAGTGCTGCAACACTTTTACGCGAAATAACGGTACCTTTAAATTGTTGATCACGTTCCGTGGTTTCGTAATCAATTTCATCTTCGTCCATGAGCCACGCTGCGCGTAAAATACTGTAGTCTAGATCTGACGCTTCAAGCATATCCGCTGCTTTACGGTAAGGTGGTAGGTACATACCTATTTCTTTGGTATTCCACTCCCCAAACTTACCTGCGACCTCATCATAGATACCAAGTGAATTAATGAAGATAATACGTTGAACCCCATTGTCACGCATGGCTTGAATAATGTTTTCAACTTACAAATCAACTTCACCGGCTAAATTGACATAAACAATATCCTGCCCTTTTACCGCTTGATTTAACTGATTGATATTCAGAACATCGCCTTCAACCACATCAGCATTCAAAGGGATAGAATCACCTAATTTTTTAGCATCACGAACAAAAAGCGTCTGTTGAATATCATTTTCATTCGCCAACATGGCGACGACCCATTTCGCAATCTGTCCTGTCGCACCGAGAATTAAAACTTTTTTCATCACTGTCACCTTATATTTATTTCATCAAAGGAAAGAATGTCTAACCAATCTTTATAGTGATATTTAATAACAACCACAGAAGCGACATTCACCTGAAATGTCGAGATGTTTGCCTAATTTGACGAACTGTATTTGGACATAAATCTATTCAGGCAGAAAAAAGCCTCATACGAAGATGAGGCTAAGCGAAGATTTAAAAATCTAGATTATCTTACGTCTTTCCACCACTCTTTAAAAAGCTGCTGATCATTATCAAGCTGAACCAACTCCCCGATCATAGGTGTCGCAAGTCGATAATTTCTAGATTTCGAATATTCTGAAATTCGGGTAATCGGTTCATACCACGCATGCTTGGCTAAACTGAATTTAGAATGGTGCACAGGAATCATATTACGGGCTTGAAGTTCCTCGGTTGCTTGAGCCACTTCATCAGGATGGCAATGCACAGAGCGCCATGCAGGATCATATTGCCCATTCTCCATTAAAGCCCAGTCAAAAGGTCCATATTTCTTGCCAATTTCAGCAAAGTGTTTGTCATATCCACCATCGCCTGTATAGAAAATTTTTCGCTCAGAAGATTGAATAATGAAAGAGACCCAGAGATGCTGTCCTCCACCAAAGGCCCGACCTGAATCATGATGGGCCGTTTCGGTAATAATGCTGATTCCATTACCGAAATCCATTTTATCCCCCCAGTCGGCTTCAATCAGTTTATTCTTTGGATATCCCCAATGCTCAAAATGCTCGCCCACACCTAGACCAGTCACCACCAGTTTTACTTTGTCTTTCAATTTAAGAATCGTTTCGTAGTCTAGGTGATCATAATGGTCATGTGAGATTAAGAGATAGCCAATTTCTGGCAGATCATCCACCGTATAAATATCTGTTCCTTTATAAGCACGTGTGCCCCATGGGAACGGAGATGCTTTACCACTCATGACAGGATCAATTAAGAACGTTTTACCATCTAACTGCATAAAGGCGGATGAATGACCAAACCAAACTAAAGCATCTTGCTGAGGATCTAATGCTTTCAAATTTGTTTTCACCGATGGCAGTGCTTCACTCGGTTCACGATTTGGAATTGATTTAAAGAAGGTCTTATAAACTTCAACAACGATATTAGAACCTTCGGTCATACCTGGTTTTTCAATCAGATTACGAAACTTACCATTTTGAAAATTGGGAGAGTTTTGCACGAATTCCATACGTTGCTCTGTAGGATTTTTACCTAGCAGTGGATGCTGTGCAGTAATAAAACTAACCATAATCAGTAGCACGACAAGGGCAGAAAAAGTAATCAACATTTGCTTAGCTAACCTTTCCATAAAATAGGGAACACAAGAATTTTGATTATTATTGAATGTTGCGCTGCTCAAGGTTTGCCATTTTCTAGCAATTTATTGCCTATTCTGAGCGAATAGCGGCTAAGACTCTGCTAAAGAACCTAAAGCAAATGAATAGAATGGTTTAAACCTAGTGTCAAAAAAACAGGTCACGTATTCGTGACCTGTTTAATGACTTGAACCTTTAGAAATTAAAGTTTTGTCGTGAAGAATGGAACGAGTTGAGCGACAGCTTCATCAACAAAATTCAATTTGTCGTAAAGTGACATATGGTTCGCACCATCGACTACATAGAGAGTTTTATCTGTACTCGCTGCACGCTGAATCAAGTCTTCACTCATCCATTTACTGCCAGCTTGACTCCCCGCAATCGCAAGTAAGGGCTGAGTAAAAAATGCTTCTGCTTTGTTATAGGCATCATACGTAATGATTTGGGTTAAGCTGCGCGCAGTCGCAAAACCTGGTGCATTTGGATGTTCTGCACGTGGGGTATGGTAATACTCCCATGCTTCACGTAACTCTTCATTCGGTGCATCTTCCTCTCTTAATGGAGCAAGCGGAATCGTTGCAATTTCAGCACCACTCGCATCTGAAGTTCGAGCATCTGAACCTGCTTGAATATATGGGATCGCATCTGCATCTTTCACATTGTTTTCCCAACCATTACGGAACATTTGCCCAATGTTTACTGCACTGACCATACCCACCGCTTTAATACGTCGGTCATTGATGGCTGCATTTGCGGTATAACCCGCACCTGCACAAATTCCCATTGCACCAATACGACTATTATCGACATAAGGCAAGGTTGTTAGATAATCAATCACAGCACTGACATCTTCCGTACGGACATACGGGTTTTCTAACTGACGCGGCATGCCCGTACTTGCACCTTGATACGATGCGTCATACGTAATTGTGATAAAGCCATGTTCGGCAAGCTTGCGTGCATATAGGCCAGCGGTTTGCTCTTTAACTCCACCGCCTGGATGGCTCACCACCACCGCAGGATAAGTTTTGCTTTCATCAAAACCTTCTGGGAAGTTAATGACTGCTGCAAGGGTAATCCCTTGACCATTGTGATTCTGGATACTGATTTCTTTTGACATTTTCATATTCCTCTATTGAACTTTCTGTGTTTCAAACTTAAAGATGTGCTTTAAAAAATGGGATTGCTTTAGCAAGTGCTTTAGCAACAGGTTCTGGTTGATCGTACAATTGGTAATGTGATGTATTTTCTAAAACCAATAGCTCTTTTTGTTTCGATGCGGCACGGCGTATCACCTCATGACCATCGCGATAAGCGCCAAATGCGCCTGGCTTGTCACCAATCACCACTAAGATGGGTTGCGTTAATAAAACTTCAGCCAAGTGGAAGGCATCCCAGCCTAAAGCCACACTCATACGAGAGAACAAGGCACGGGTTGCGCCATTCGGTTGCTGACCACGCGCAGTTTTGTAATATTCCGTCGCTTCGAGTGGGTCAATATCGGTAATGCCCGCTTTTTTACCTTCTTCTACAGATGGTGGTAATAAATTATTCACTAATAATTCTGCACCACGAGCTTCCGCAGTACGTTGCTGGGCAATGGCTTCAAGCCCTTCAATCAAAGCATCACCTGTGCCGCCATAACCTTCACGCGTCATACGGCCAAAGTTCACACCCGTGATTGAGGTCACGGCTTTAATACGGCGCTCTGTCATCGCTGCATTTAATACATATGCGCCGCCACCACAGACACCTAATGCACCGATCCGATTTTCATCCACAAAATCTTGAGTGACCAAATTACGGCATAACGAATATCTTCAACACGGTGGTAGGGATTTTCAATAAAACGGGGTTCACCACCACTTTCACCTTGGAATGATGCATCAATGACTAGTACTACAAAGCCTGCATCCGCTAGAGCTTGACCATAAATATTGCCAGAAGTTTGTTCTTTACAGCTTCCGATTGGATGTACACTGACAATCGCTGGATATTTTTTGCTTTTATCAAAATCATTCGGAAAAAGAATGTTGGCTGCTGATTCCCAAGCTAGATTTTTATATTGAACCGTTTGCATCTTGAATACCTCATTCAATGATTATGCTGTATAGCAATCCAATTTTTGATTGGATCTTTGTCTCTTCATGGTTTTAGTATAGGTTGCGATCAGACCATAAAATTGCCTAAAACGACAAAGAGTTTGCCTATTTTGTTCACTTTTATATTTTTTATATATTTCATAAAGATAAACCCCATTACACACTAATCATAATGGGGTTTTATGGAACTTATAAAATTCCTGACATCTTGTCGTTTATGCATATCCGCTTTGCTTAAAATAGCAGGAGCTGAATTTAGTTCGATGTTTTCTATATTCAATCAGCAATACAATAAGCGACTTTTCAGAATTAAAGTTTGATGAATACATTTATAGACTTTGACGCATACGTTGAATATCTCTTTGGGGCGACTCACCAAACATACGACTATATTCACGACTAAATTGTGAAGCACTTTCATAGCCCACCATACCCGCTGCTCTTCCTGCATCCAAATTTTGATTGAACATCAAATGTCTGGCTTCTTGTAATCGAAGTTGCTTTTGATATTGCAACGGACTCATTCCAGTGACAATACGAAAATGCTGCCTAAAAGCAGATGGACTCATAAAAGCTTTCTCTGCCAGTTCATCCATACGAATGGGTTGAATAAAATTGGTTTTCAACCAACTGATCACTTGTTGAATCTTTTGACTAGTTGAGCCTGATTTCACCAATTGACGTAAATAATTGCCATGTGGACCACTGAGCAAACGTACGATAATTTCTTTTTGAATCAAAGGTCCTAAATGCGGAATCATCGTTGGTTCATCGAGTACTTTAACCAATCTTAGAAAAGCACTAATCAAAGGCTCATCCGCAGTTTCTACAGTAAATGCATGATGAGCATGATCAGACAATACCGCTGTTGAATCAGGCATATCAGCGACGACTTCATTCACCATTTGAGCATCAAGTAGCAGTAAAATCGCCAAGAAAGGCTGATGTAGAGACGCTTCAATGACATGCGATGTGACGGGTAAATCAATCGTGGTCAACATGCTCTGCCCAGCATGACAGGGATAGACCTGATCACCAATGATGACTTCTTTTTGACCCTGTAAAATAATGCCAATGCCTAGGTTATAAATACAATGGGTACTTTCTGTTGGATGCATTCGGCTATGAAATGAAAATTCTGGAATCCCTGAAATATGATCACCTTCCACCTCAGCCAAACGTAAAACGGTTTGTGTGAGTTGATCTATATTTCTTTCAGAAAAAGTGCGAGGCATAAATATTCTAATCCAATCAGAAACTTAAATATAAAATTTAAATTTAGTCGTCCTTTTCTTTTAAAGATGACCGCAATAAAAGTTTAACTTAATAATTATCATGTCGGTCTCATGCCGTAAATGTTTTTAACAACGATCATTTAAGAAAACTAATCATAAATTTCGCCCAACCCACTCTAAATAATATAAAAATATGGAAATTTATCAAAGTCATTCGGAAAAAGGATATTGGCTGCTGACTCCCAAGCTAGATTTTTATGGGATAAAATGATCAAGAAAACAGAGAGCAGGAAACTAAAATAATATTTTGTTTCCCATACTGAATTTTGTATCCCTGCTCCATCAAAACAGTTTTAAGCTATGCTTATCCTTCTGGGGGGTAGCTCCAAATAGGCGGGAATATTCTCGACTAAACTGAGAAACACTCTCATAGCCAACCAAATCAGCGACATGTCCTACATCTAGATGCTGACTGAACATCAAATGTCGTGCCTGCTGAAGGCGCAATTGCTTTTGGTACTGTAAAGGACTCATACCCGTGACTTCACGGAAATGATGTCGAAGCGTTGCCGCACTCATATAGACTTGATCGGCTAATTCATCCAAGCGAATGGATTCAACAAAATTCTGTTTCAACCAATTCACCACATTCACTATTTTCTCACTCACTGAACCAGTTTTAACCAACTGGCGTAAATAAACTCCATTTACGCCAGTTAATAATCGAATCAATATCTCCTGCTGAATGATCGGTGATAATTGTGGCAGCAATATCGGATCGTCTAGCAAAGCCACTAAACGCTGCACAGCTTCGATTAACACATAATCAATAGGCTGTACCGCAAAAGATGGCTGTACTTTCTCTTTGAAATTAAGTTGTCCCATCTGGGTCGCCATTTTTGTAATCATGGATGCATCCAGTAAGAGCATCAGACCTAAAAATGGCTTATGACCTGCTGAGTTACGGGTATGACTGACTACTGGAATATCAATGGTGGTAATCATCGACTGTCCAGCTGAATAAGTCAGGATTTGATCTCCAACAACAACTTGTTTCTCACCCTGTAACACTATTCCCAAACCCAAATTATAGAGACAATGGCTGGCACTCGGCTCAGAATGACGATGCAATGATAAAGCAGGAATCGCTGTTTTATGATCGCCATCCACTTGAATTAAACGATCGACCGTCTGTGCCAAGGATGTCAGAACATCTTGTGTGCTTTCATAGTCAACCATAATCGCTCCTCCCCGCAAAACAGGATTAAACCTGCTCAATCTGACGTATAGGGAACCAGCCCTTTCTGAGTTTTATTTCTTGCCAGAGATGATCTGGTATGTGTAAGTCAGCATTCTTCATTTCAAGCTGAAGTTCGGTTGAAATCAGATGTACTCGCTGAGTTTTGGCTAATTCAATCCAATTCGGATTCATCACCAATGCTTTACCAATTGCAATCAATGGTAAGCCTAACTCCAAAGCCCGTTCAGCTTGGTCTGGCGTTCGAATTTGACCTGCAGAAATTAAAGGAATCCGATGATTCAAATGTTTAATCACGCGTGTAATGGTAAGCTCATCATCAAAATGATCGACGGGTTTAGCATTCAATACATCAACCAATGAAACATGGAGATAATCAATACCTGCCGCAACTAATCGGTCAATCAATTGCAAACTGTCCTGTATCCTTAATCCATTTTCATCATATTCTTCAACCGACATGCGATAACCCAAAGCAAAGGGTTTCTGCGCATATTGTTGAATGACACGTTTTACTTCTTTAACCACAGCTAATGGAAAGCTCATACGTTTCTCAAGTGATCCCCCCCATTCATCGGTTCGCTGATTAAACAAGGGTGAAAAGAAATTCTGAATTAAAAATCCGTGTGCGCCATGCAGTTCTATACCATCAAAACCAGCTTCAATTGCACGGCGCGTGGTTTCACCAAATGCATGAACCATGTCCAAAACTTCTGCATGAGACAACGCACGACTCATTATCTGACTGTCAACAAAGGAAGCTGTTGGTGTCTTAAGCGTGCTCGCACTCACGACATCAGCATCTGGAATTAAATCAGGTAGCGCTTTATTTCCAGCATGAAAAATTTGCAAGATTGCTGGCGCACCGCCACTTTTCGCAGCTTGGGCTAATTTCGCTAGACTCGGAATGAATCGGTCATCAAAAGCGGCAAATTCTTTGGTAAATCCAATCCCATTTTCTAGTACATGGGTACAGCCTGTAATCACCAATCCAACATCTTTTACCCGCTGGCGCATATACGCTAACTCTTCTTCTGAAACTGTCCCATCATGATTTGCCGACCATGTGGTCATGGGTGCCATAATCACACGATTGCGTAATGTAATATCTGCTGTTAGCGGGAAGGATTGGAATAATTGGGAATACTCTGTCGCCATGATTTCAACTCACAAACTTAACTTTCTAAAAAAAGTATAAATCGTGCGAATTTCATCAATTTGCCTAATCTGAACGGTTATTTGCCTAATCTGCCAGAAAAATGATTCGTTCAAAATGACGCAAAAAAATCGGGAGCAACGTCCCGATTTTTTTTATTTCTATTAAAGATTCTGTTGATAGAAAGGAATTAACTTATCCAAAGCAATTTTCACAGGTTCAGGTTTATCGTATAGGTCGTAATGCGACCAACCTTCCACCACGACCAATTCTTTATTTTTAGAAGCGGCACGATTGATAATTTCGAAGCCATCTCGATAGGCACCAAAACCACCAGGCTTACTCCCTACAATAATCATTAGAGGTTGAGTTAATAACACTTCAGCTAGATGAAAAGCATCCCACCCTACAGCGACAGCATTACGTGAAAATAAGGTTTTATTTACACCATTTGGTTTTTCACCACGAGCCGTACGATAGTATTCAGTAGCTTCTAATGGATCGATATCTGCATGATCTGCTTGCGCAGCTGCTACTGTAGGATATAAACCCTGATCTACACGGAGTGCTGCGCCACGAGCCTCGGCAGTTCTTTGAGCCGCAATTGCTTCTAAAAATGCAACAGGATTTCCTCCGCTCGCCTCACGCATGACACGACCATAGTTTGCACCAGTAATTGTGCCTACGGCTTTAATGCGACGCTCTGTCATGGCTGCATTAATTGAATAGCCACCACCACCACAGATCCCTAATACACCAATGCGATTTTCATCGACATAATTCAAAGTCACGAGATAATCTGCAACTACGCTAAAGTCCTCCACACGTAAAGTTGGATCTTCAATATAGCGAGGCTCGCCACCACTTTCACCTTGGAAGCTTGCATCAAAAGCAATCACAACAAAACCTGCTTTTGCTAAAGCTTCACCATACACATTACCTGAAGTTTGCTCTTTACAGCTTCCAATAGGGTGTGCACTGATAATAGCTGGATATTTTTTGGTTGCATCAAAATCTGGCGGGAAATACACATCGGCAGCGATATCCCAATAGGTATTTTTAATTTTAACTGATTCCATTTCGTCACCTCATCAATGTGGGTCATGAATAAGCATGATTGCTTGTTGAATGCAGTTTAGGGTTCTTCGGCTTGATCTATTTGCCTAATTCTAAATATTGTTTGCCTATTTTGAGTTTTCAACTTTTAAAACTGATGAAAACTCACCAAAATCCTTATATCACTTTGTTTTCTTGAGTATCTTTTTGTGGCGTAACACCAAATAGACGATGATATTCTCTTGTGAATTGAGACTGACTTTCATAACCAACTAATTCTGCAACTCTTCTTACTTCCAAAGACTGTATAAACAATAGTTTTCGTGCTTCCTGTAATCTTAACTGCTTTTGATATTGTAAAGGTGTCATTCTCGTAATCTCTCGAAAATGATTTCTAAAGGTTGCTAAACTCATATTGGCTTGCTCTGCTATTTCAGCAACCCCGATATCATCGAGAAAATTATTCCTCAACCATGCAATGGCTTTAAAAATATTTTGCCCATGCGTACTTACTTTGACTAAATTCCTTAAATAATCTCCATGTTGACCTAATAATAGACGAACAATAATTTCACGTTGTATCAGTGGGGCTAATTGAGGAATCAATGCAGGTTCTACAACCAAATCGACTAAACGGTCTAAGGCTGCGATTAAACCTAAATCCATTTGCTCGATTGAAAAGGATGGAATGTGTAGCGTGGTATGAACATTGTCCATATTGCCAACAATCTCTGTGATCATGCCAATATCTAATTTAAGCATCATGCCTAGAAAAGGCTCTGAATAGGATGCTTTTGTTACTCGACTTACCGCAGGCAGATCTATGGTTGTTAACATGGATTGACCACGACCATAACTGAAAATCTCATTTCCAATCAGAACTTGCTTTTCTCCTTGCAATACAATACCTAGACCTAAATCATAGATACAGTGGATGGACTGTTGATTGATACGTCTATGTAAGGAAAAACCCGGAATTTCGGTTTGAAAATCTTCATTGTGAACAAGACCATCAACTTTTCTGGCTAATAATTTAGTTTGCTCAATGACTTGATCCAGATCATTCATTAAAGTCATTTCTTTCCCATGTTAAATTTTTAAAATCCATTCTTAAAACTATAGAACTCAAAAATTAATAGTCAATTACTCATTTTTGCAATCACTACATAGTTCTTATCCACTATTTTTTCACTTGCATTTTTCTTTTGCTCAGTCCCGCGAATTTGCTACCATACATCGCGTAACTAAAGACGATTTTTACCATCTGTCTAGGTACTTTTATACTTTTTTAAAAATCAGCTTTTCTGATTGAATCGTACCAACAAATCACGATTTGTGCGGATTCCGACACCCAACCTATTTTTACATTATTGAAACTTAAGGATTTCATATACATGAGCTTGCAAGACATCATAGCCAATATTGATTCACACACTCCTATGATGCAGCAGTATTTAAAAGTCAAAATGCAGCATCCTCATGCCTTAATGTTTTATCGTATGGGCGATTTTTACGAATTATTTTTCGATGATGCACATAAAGCAGCCAAACTACTCGGTATTACGCTCACTCACCGTGGCAAAACCAATGGTAATCCTATCCCCATGGCAGGCGTGCCCTTCCATGCCGCAGAAGGTTACCTTGCGCGTTTAGTCAAAAAAGGCGAAACCGTTGTAATTTGCGAACAAGTCGGCGAAGTCACAGGCAAAGGACCTGTAGATCGACAAGTTGTACGTATTCTCACCCCGGGTACGCTTACTGATGATGCTTTGCTGAATAGTCATCAATCTTCAAATTTAGTTGCACTGTGCTTACAGCAGAACCAAATTGGTATTGCGCTACTCGATTTGAGTGCAGGTATATTCAAAGTACAACAGCAAGATTTCAAACTGGAACAACTCAGCATTGAATTGGCACGTCTGATGCCAAGTGAAATTCTGGTCGATGAAGATATTGTTGATCCGAATATTTTAGAGCAAGTCAAAAAACAGCTCGACTGCCCAGTGACCAAGCGTCCAAATGTAGACTTCAATTTAAATAATGCACAAAAAACCTTGTGTGATCAGCTCGGTGTTTCAACCCTCTCTGGTTTTGGTATTGATCATTTACCGTTGGCAAAAGCTGCGGCAGCCGCACTGATTCATTATGCCAAAGAGACGCAAAAAACCGCTTTGCCACATATCCGTAGCATTCAACTCGAACAAAGCAGTGACTTTATTGCACTTGATCCCGTCACACATCGTAACCTAGAAATTGTCGAGCCATTGTTTGAACATGGCACCTCATTATTTCAACTGATCAATGACTGTCAAACCGCAATGGGCGGACGCTTACTCAGCCGTACTCTCATGCAACCCCTGCGTGATACCGCCTTACTCGATGCACGTCTGGATGCCATTCATGCTTTTATTAAAGGCTATCATGAGTCCCCGATTCGCTTAGTCCTCAAGGAAATTGGCGATATTGAACGGATTTTAAGCCGTGTCGCTTTAGGTAGTGCTCGTCCACGTGACTTGGTACAACTCCGCCATGCTAGTGCTCAATTGCCTTTCTTGCGCCATGCAATCAACCCCATCGTTGCCAACCAAGAATCTCAATTGGTTCAGCAATTAAATGAGGAATTGGGAGATTTTCATGGTTTGCATCAACGCTTACTCGCAGCCATTGTCGAAAATCCACCTGTACTGTTACGTGATGGTAATGTCATTGCCGAAGGTTTTGACAGTGAATTGGATGAGTTACGTAAAATCCGCGACCATGCTGGACAATTCCTGATTGATCTTGAAATTAAGGAGCGCGAAGAGTCTGGCATTTCAACCTTAAAAATCGGCTACAACCGTGTCAGTGGTTATTATATTGAACTGACCCGTGCTCAAGCAGAACAGGCGCCTGCACATTACATCCGTCGTCAAACCTTAAAAAATGCGGAACGCTATATCACCCCAGAACTGAAAAGTTTTGAAGATAAAGTATTATCCAGTGAATCTCGTGCATTAGCGCGTGAAAAAATGCTGTTTGAAATGCTCTTGGACGAACTACGCCAAGAGATTGCAGCTTTACAGATGATGAGTGCTGCGATTGCACAGATCGATTTACTCAGCAACTTTGCCCATCAAGCGCGTTTAAGAAACTGGACTCGACCTGAATTTAGCCCAGAAACGGGCATCAATATTATCGCGGGTCGCCATCCTGTGGTAGAGGCTTTGAGCAAAACAGCCTTTACCCCAAATGATACGCATCTGGATTATGCGCATCGCATGGCGATTATTACAGGTCCAAATATGGGCGGTAAATCAACCTTTATGCGTCAAACAGCACTGATTAGCCTGCTTGCTTATTGTGGTAGCTTTGTCCCTGCACAGTCCGCTGTGCTAGGTCCAATTGACCGTATTTTCACTCGTATTGGTTCTGCTGATGACTTATCGACAGGTAAGTCGACCTTTATGGTGGAAATGACGGAAACCTCGCAAATTTTGCATCATGCAACCAACCAGTCATTAGTACTAATGGATGAAGTTGGGCGTGGTACCAGTACCTATGATGGTTTGTCTCTGGCTTGGGCCTGCGTTCTAGACCTGACCAAACGTGTGAAGTGCTTATGCCTGTTTGCAACCCATTATTTTGAACTTACCGAACTCAGTAAAGAGTCTGGTATTTACAATTACCATGTCAGTGCTAAAGAACTAAATGGCAATTTGATTCTACTGCATAAGGTTCAGCAAGGTCCTGCCAGCCAAAGTCACGGTTTACAAGTTGCAAAATTGGCAGGTATTCCAGCCAATGTCATTAAAGAAGCGCAAAACCGCTTGAAGATTCTGGAGCGTCAACAGCAGCAACATGTAAATACCGCAGTACAACGTGATTTGTTCACCGCTACTGCGCCTGTTGAACCCGACATTATTGAACGCGTGGTTGAAGTAGAGAAAGTCTCACCTGCGCTGGAAATTTTAAAAGAGCTGGATGTCGACAACCTCACGCCACGCGAAGCTTTACAACACTTGTATATGTTAAAAGAACAGCTCGACAATTAAACCCTTCGCCATAGATCGGTTCAGATTAACCGATCTATGGTTTCATCCGCTTAAGCCATAAATTATGCAACTAAAAATCTAAATCACTGACCTTATCTTTGCGATACCTAAGAGCAGCATCGTCATTTAAACGCTTTGGACTAATTTATAGGCAATAGAATTAAAATATAGCCCTATAAACATACACTTAATTTGTATATTTATATGTTTTAATTTCCACCACCCTTATAGAAACACTGAGATAGACAAAATCCTAAACACTTGTTTTATATAAACTAAAAACAACATCCTCCATACAGGCTTGAACTCAAATATTGAATTATTGCTATTAATTATCATTTACTTAAATGTATTTCATGAGTTTGAATAACAAATATCAATAAAAGGAATTGTTAGTTGCCCCTTTTTTTGCCTAAAATACTGCATGAGTAAATAAAACCATATTATTTAGGTAGCTGTCGCCATGACCTTTGTTGTCACTGAAAACTGTATTAAATGTAAATATCAAGATTGCGTAGAAGTTTGCCCTGTTGACTGTTTCTACGAAGGTCCTAACTTCTTGGTGATTAATCCAGACGAATGTATTGACTGTGCACTATGTGAACCAGAATGCCCAGCAAATGCAATTTTCTCTGAAGATGAACTTCCAGAGGGTCAAGAAGTATTTATCGAACTAAATGCTGAACTTGCACAAAAATGGCCAAACATCACTCAAATTGGTGACCAGCCTGCAGACCGCGAAGAATGGAATGGCAAAGCTGACAAGTTACAATACTTGGAAAAATAAGCCATACAAAAGATCAGCAATTGCTGATCTTTTTTTATACCAAAAGCACACATTTGATTGCAAAATTTCCTAATTTACATCCCCCTTTTCGATTAAAATAAGCATCTATATTTCTAAGCATTTGATTTTCATACATGAAGCATTTTTTCAAGGGTGTGCTCACATTGAGTATGATCCCTTTGGTTATGATCGGATGTAGTTCATCTCCTCATAAATCTGGGCAAGGCACACCTCATGGAAAACGGATTTTCATTCCTCAAGAACGTGTCATTATTGAAAGACCGATACCTCCCAAAATCATTCCCTATACCTACAACAGCTGGGTCGCAGCCAGTGATAACTTACGTCGCGTTCGTGAATATGAGGTTTTTCTAGAAAAGAATAATGTCGGTAATATTATTCCGAGCTTCGAATTGTTACGTACCGCAAGAGACTGGCAAAAATGTGGTCGCTCGCAATACATGATTCCAACCCGTGAATTATGGGCAAACCAAGTGCCGACCTTAAGAGTGTTCAAATATTTGGTGGCAGCAAAAGTCCTCACCGACTTTGAAGTCACGTCGGTGTATCGTGATTTAACACTCAACCAATGTGCAGGTGGAGCAAGCTCTTCGCGTCACTTGTTTAATTCAGCCATCGACTTCCGTATTGGACCTGAATATCCACAACCTGAAGATTATGCTTTTATTGAAAATACCAAGTTCAAATTGTGTCAATTCTGGGAACAACATGGTCAAAGCCTAAATATGGGCTTAGGCTTATATGCTTCAGGTCAAATCCATATTGATACTCAAGGCTATCGCACTTGGGGACCTGACTTAAGTCGTTATTCATCCATGTGTAATTACTAAAACATCATTCAATCACAGAGGTCTTCGCACCTCTGTTTTTATTTTAATGATTAATCTTCAGAGAGAATTGAACTCTGTCTGGAAAAGTTTAAAATGCTCTGATTCGAAATTTAGGCGCTAAGATTATGCAAGAAATGTGGTCTGAGATTGATAATTTTATCGATACACATTTAATTCCTGAAGACCCAATCCTGTTACAAACCCTTGAAAATACTGCTCAAAAGGGCTTTCCTGACCACCTCGCTGTTGCGCCAAATCAAGGTATGCTGTTACAAATGCTGATTCAGATGAATAGCTGTAAACGCGTACTGGAGCTTGGAACCTTTGCAGCGTATAGCACCATGTGGTTAGCGCGAGCACTCCCTGAAGATGGCTATATTCTGACGATTGAAGGGCGTGATACACATGCGGCTTTAGGACAAGAGAATATTGACCGCGCCAATTTACCGCAAACCATTGAGTTGAAAGTAGGTCGTGCAGCAGATGTGCTTAAAGCTCTACCAGCAAACTTTGAGCCTTTCGATTTCATTTTTATTGATGCGGATAAACAAAGCTATCCTGAATATCTTGAGCTGAGCCTAGATCTGTCGCATTCTGGTACAGTGATCGTGCTAGACAATGTGATTCGCGCGGGTGATATCATTAATCCTGACAATCACAAGCCAAGTATCGAAGGCATACGTGAAATGTTTGCGCGCTTACAAAACCATCCACGTTTATTATCATGTACTGCACTACAAACTGTAGGAAGTAAAGGACATGATGGTTTTGCGATCGCAATCGTAAAATAATAAAGAAAGGACAAAAAACAATCTATTGTATTTTTATTTTAAAATACAATTATTTACAGAGCTTGTCCATATAGTTATCCACATATAATGCGGATAACTATATCGCTCACAGCTCACACTTTCATTGTTTA
Source organism: Acinetobacter sp. NigerLNRRAM0016 (assembly GCF_054112845.1). Lineage (NCBI taxonomy): Bacteria > Pseudomonadati > Pseudomonadota > Gammaproteobacteria > Moraxellales > Moraxellaceae > Acinetobacter > Acinetobacter sp. NigerLNRRAM0016. The sequence continues at coordinate 88,367 of NZ_JBSYVT010000006.1, read as the reverse complement.
TTTAGCAACCAAGAGTGGTACTGTAGAATTCCTGAATATGGTGGTGGTAATGCTTCCCAAAAAGAACTGGTGAATTTTACTGTGGCTAAATGCCCCCATGACCACTAATTTAATATCATGTTCTCGCTGATATTCCAAGATGTTTTCTGAAACATCGCCATAACGGTATTCCACCACCACATCTAGACCCGCATCACGCAAGAACTGCGAAGGCTCATTCAAGATTTCAGGATGATCTCCCACATACAGCAAATGACATTGTAATAGGCGCAGCAAATCACTTTGCGCAATGCGTTGCATCATCTTGACGCAGGTTGGTGAATATTCATAAGCAAAAATAAAACGCGTTGGTGGAACAAAGTTCTCTCCCACCGTCAGTACCGTACTACTCACTCCACGGATAAAGTTTTCAACATTGCCACCAATTGGTTTATTACGTTCCGCTGAGCGCTCCCCGACTCGCCCAATTACCGCAATATCATCTTCTTTCAACACATGGAAGCTTTGTTCTAAAAAGTCCCCTTTTTCCTGAATATGGGTCGCGTCTAAGCCATATTTGTCTTTGACCATTTCAGAAATGTGATTGAGTAAGTTGTTGCTATAGTCCAAAGCCAATTGACTTTGTTTTTGTTCAAGCTCTGCTAGCTCTTTAAGCAGCATTGCATTGCTTTCAAAACCAATAACCCCGCTAATTTCACCCAAATGATAGCTGGCTGGATAGTAATCTAGCACTTGTAATAACACGAGTTCGCGTTGTGTTTGTTTTGCAATCCAAGCCGCTGCTTCTGCGACAGCATTGATGCAGGGAGAAGAATCTATACACGCTATTACCCGTTTCATTGTTCGCCTCTCAATTAGTCTCTTGTGACTATAGGTCTAGTTGTTGACTCTAAACTTAGCACATCTATACAAGAGTTGGCAGCTTTTCTGTAACCGAGAGTGATGAAAAATATACAATTATTCTATTCACGGTAACGAATAAAGCGGGCTGGATTACCAGCCACGATTTCTTTTTCACCGACATCTTTGGTGACCATGCTCTGCATTCCAACAATGGCATGATCGCCAATTTTTACGCCATCCTTGATGCCCACGTGTGCACCCAGCCAAACATCACGCCCAATCTCAATGCCTTGTGACCGAACTGGCTGCTGATAAATGGGTTGATCAAGCTGCATACCATGATCAAATGCATACAGATGGCTATAGGCAGCAATACGCACCTGATCATGTAATTTAATCCCCACGCGTCCACCATCCAAAATACAGTGATGATTAATGGCGACCTCATTGCCAATATCTAGTGGTCCATGCAGGGTGCAATCCGCTGCAATAAAACAATTATCACCTATGCGTATCGTACGACCACGCTCTGCAAAAATATGTGCGAGTGGTGAGATAAAACAGTTCTTCCCTATCTCAACCGTTTCCATCTCACGTAAATACTGCTGATATTCGTTTTGCCACTGTTCTGCCCACGCACGATGTTTCGGCTTTAAGCTCCAATACAGCCAAGGCATATAGTTAAGTCGGTGTTTATGTTGCTCACGATATTTGAGTAATGGATCTGGCTCAGTCATGCTGTTCTTCCACTAGCTTAAGTTGCTCACGTCCGCGCGTGACATCACGAATTTTAGCTGCCAATTCTGGAATTTGATGGACTTGTAACTGCAATTCGACATCAACACCATCCGCAGTATATTGTTCTTGGAATTCTATGCCCTGCTGCTGCATTTCATATTGAAAAATAGACCACTCTGAAAATTGGCAATTAAAATGTGCCATTTTCTTTTCTATCAATTCAATTTTTTCAGCCAAAAGTAGACATTGCCCTGCACTGCCTCCATAGGCACGCACCAAGCCGCCTGTACCCAGTTTGACCCCGCCATACCAGCGATTCACCAATACCAGCACATTGGTCAGCTCATTACCCTCTATGGTGGCTAGAATAGGACGCCCTGCTGTGCCTGAGGGTTCTCCATCATCATTAAATCGGACCTGATGTCCAATTTTCCAAGCCCAGCATTGATGCGTCGTCGTGATGTCTTTATTTTCTTCCAGAAATGCCTTTACCGCTGCTTCATTTTCAACAGGCACTGCGATGGCTTGAAAACGACTTTTCTTAATTTCTTCTTCGTAACTGACTTGGGCTGCAATAGTGAACGGCATATGTAAAGATAACCAACAGGAATAGCACAATTGTAACGTGTTTCAATTCTTAACCTAAACACGAGTTAATAAAAAACCCCCATATCTATGGAGGTTTTCTCTTAAAGATTATTCAGCGTTTAAGCTTAAACCATGAAATCTTCGCCCAAGTAAACCTGACGAACGGTTTCATTTTCTAAAATTTCTTGTGGTGTGCCTTCTGCAATCACGGAACCTTCACTCACAATATAAGCGCGTTCACAAATTGCTAAAGTCTCACGTACATTGTGATCGGTAATTAGTACACCAATACCGCGATCTTTAAGCGTACGAATAATATCTTTAATATCATTCACCGAAATTGGATCGACCCCTGCAAAAGGTTCATCCAGTAACATAAATTTAGGGTCGGCCGCTAGAGCACGGGCAATTTCAGCACGACGGCGCTCACCACCTGACACACTCATTCCCAAAGAATCTTTAATATGGGTAATTTTGAAATCCGCCAATAATTCTGCTAAACGCTTTTGGCGTTGTTGCTTATCTAAATCTTTACGGGTTTCTAAAATCGCCATGATATTTTCAGAAATGGTGAGTTTTCTAAAAATAGAGGCTTCTTGCGGTAAATATCCAATGCCCTTACGCGCGCGCTCATGCATGGCAAGGTCTGACATATCCAGATCATCCAGATGGATTTCACCTTTGTCCATACGCACCAGTCCAACCACCATATAGAAGCTGGTGGTTTTACCTGCACCGTTTGGACCAAGCAAACCGACAATCTGTCCGCTTTGCATGCTAAATGAAACATCTTTCACTACCCAACGCTTACTGTAGTTCTTCGCAAGGTGCTTAATACAAAGGGTTTGTGTCGCAGTCTCAACCTGATCCATTAATCACGTGCTCCTGGGAAGGATTTAGTACTTGAAGGTGGAATCACAATTTGCACACGACCAGATGATGAACCTGTGCTGTTTGGCGTACCTGTCGCTTCAATATCACCTTTGTTCATGCTGTATTTTAAGGTGTTACCGCGAATACTGGCGCCATCTTGCTCTAACAACGCACCGCCAGACATGGTAATGATGCCTGTTTCTGCATTGTAAACAATTTTTTGCGCTTGCCCTTTGGCTAAGCCTTTATTGGCATCTAACTGCTGTTGGAAACGTGCTGGCGAACCCGATGCAGTAATTGAACTGATCTGTTTTTTCTGGTTTAGATTGGCAACAATCGATGCTGCCTGTAAACGCATGGTGCCCTGTTCAATAATCACATTACCCGAGTATGTGGTTACACCTGTTTTTTCATTAAAGGTCGCACGGTCAGCCACCAAAGAAATCGGCTGATTACGATCCGATGGAATTGCAAAAGCAGAAGATGCAGCAATGATCCCAAAACTTAGAACAACTGCTTTTTTAAGGAAAGCTTTGTAAGCTTGAAACTTAAGATTTTGGTTCATACTTTCCTCGAATATTAAAAAATTCGTATTGACCATCATTTAAATTGGCTTTCAGTCCCTGACTCACAAACTCTGCTTGAGAAGATTGTACGGTCACTTGACGGTTTGTTTCTATTACGCGGTTTTCAGGATATGCAGTCAGCTCATCTGTCAAAAACTGCATTTTCCCTTGCCCTTGATCGAGCAACTTGGTTGCCACAACTTGCTGAGATAACACAACTTTTTTGTTGTCCTCATAGCCATTGGCTTGTTTAGCAAAGAATGTTGCATCTACAGCACCATTTTTATACAGAGAGGCAGTCAAGTTTTCGAGTTTGGACGTTTGCTTCTGCATGTCTTGTTCTAGTCGGTCCACTTGAGCACGAACATAGAGATTGCCCGCATCATCAGTTTGGGTTAGATTAATTTTTTCTGCGGAGTAGGTCATACTCCGTGCAGACTCAATTTCTAATTTATTTCCCTTACCACTGTAATAGTAATAACCACCACTTACAGCAGCAATTGCAATCGCTGTGATATATAAAACTTTAGTATCCATAAGTGTGGTTCTTCACTAAAAACAATTATGTACGTATATAAACATTAATGCGGGATTGTAATAAATTTTTCAAGTAGCTCTTGGTAAGTCCCTTTAGCCATGAGCAGCATGTCGCAGATTTCACGAACTGCACCACGACCGCCCATCGCTTGAGTGACCAAGTCTGCACGGCGGCGTACTTCAACATGACCATTGGGTACGGTAACTTTCATACCAGCAATGGCAAAAGCAGAAAGATCAGGCCAGTCATCCCCCATATAGAGACAGTCTTCAGGGGAAAGATTGAGTTGTGCACAAGCTTCACGTAAAGCCACGCCTTTGTCTTCGCGACCTTGGAATACCAAGTCCACGCCTAAATCTGACATACGTTTTTCAACGATATTACTTTTACGACCTGTAATAATAATTACTTTGATGCCAGACTTTTGCACCAACTTCATGCCTAAACCATCACGAATATCAAAGGATTTAATTTCATCCCCTGTATTGGTCAAAGTCACAAAACCATCACTTAAAATACCATCGACATCTAACACTAGCGCTTGAATATGACGTGCTTGCTCTAATAAAACATAAGATGCCATGGATTAGTTTACCCCTGCTTGAATTAAGTCATGCATGCTGATGACACCAATGACTTTATTGGCAGCATCAACCACTACAAATTGGTTAATTTTTTTATCGCGTAATTGTTCTAAGGCTTGAACAGCACGTGCTTCCTGCGAAATTGTCGCTGGATGTTGAATCATCACTTCTGAAACAGGCAAATTCACATCGAACCCTTGCTGTTTATCAATTAAACGGCGTAAATCACCATCGGTAAAAATACCCAATAGACGGTCTTCTGCATCTACAACCGTAGTTAACCCCAAACGCTTATTAGAGATTTCATACAACACTTTATTCATAGGTGTTTCAGGTGCTACTTTTGGCAGTTCTGCACCTGTGTGCATTAAGTGTTTTACATGTAATAACAAGCGTTTACCCAACGCACCTGCTGGATGTGAACGCGCAAAATCATCTGCGGTGAAACCGCGCGCTTCTAACAAAGCCACGGCTAGAGCATCACCCAATGCCAAAGTTGCAGTGGTACTCGATGTTGGAGCAAGACCCAATGGGCAAGCTTCTTGAATGTTACCTAGCGTCAATGCGACATCTGCATTTTGTGGCATTGGGCCGGTATCATCACCGCTGATGGTAATTAAAGGCACTTCCAAATGCTTGATTAATGGCATTAACATCATAATTTCATCACTCTTGCCTGAGTTTGAAATTGCAATGAGTACGTCACCACGTACCAGCATGCCTAAGTCACCATGTCCAGCTTCACCAGGATGCATGAAAAATGAAGGTGTGCCTGTAGAAGCAAAAGTCGCCGCCATTTTACGACCAATATGTCCTGACTTCCCCATACCTGTGACCACCAAGCGCCCTTTGCACTGCAAGATAATTTCACAGGCACGGCTAAAACGCTCATCAATTTGAGTCGCTAATACCCCTAAAGCTTGTTCTTCAATGCGCAAAGTTTCTAATGCGGCTTTCTGAAAATCGATTGGATTCGGCATGGTTTGTAGATTCAACGTTGGCAACCTTAAACTCAATAAGAGTTGATTTTAGGGAGTTTCATCATTGTAGAAATAATGACTTACCCCAGTCTCAAGCAAAAAATAATTTTCGCAATTTTATCATATCTATGCAAATGCATCGTTTCTAAATGTATAACTTTTCACTTGCTTATAAAAATAACGTATAAAACTTTGTGAATCATGGACCTTACGTTATGATGAGAAATCTTTTTGTTATCGCAATATGTAAGCCCTATGCAACCTTTTGTTCTTTACAATTCAGAGCAACGTAAAAAAGTAGAATTCGTACCGCGTAAAGAAGGTCATATCGATATGTATGTCTGCGGCATGACTGTGTACGACTACTGTCATATTGGACATGCGCGCGTCATGGTTGCATTTGACTACATTATTCGTTTTTTACGTAGTCAGGGCTGGAACGTGAAATACGTTCGCAACATTACCGACATTGACGACAAAATTATTAAACGTGCCAATGAAAATGGCGAAAGCATTACAGCACTGACAGACCGCTTTATTCAGGCGATGAATGAAGATGCAGAGAATTTGGGCTGTTTACACCCAGATGAAGCGCCACGTGCGACAGAATACATTGACCAAATGCAAAGCATGATTGGTGACTTGGTTGATAAAGGCACCGCCTACCCAGCAAGCAATGGTGACGTGTATTTCCAAGTGGAAAAATTTGCCAAATATGGTCGTCTTTCGGGTCGTAAACTTGAAGATATGCAAGCAGGCGCATCTGAACGTGTTGATGTTGAAGTTGAGAAAAAACATCCTTTTGACTTTGTACTCTGGAAACATGCCAAAGAAAATGAGCCCGCTTGGGCTTCACCTTGGGGCAATGGTCGTCCAGGTTGGCATATTGAATGTTCAGCCATGTCGACTTGCTGCCTAGGCAACCATTTTGATATTCACGGTGGTGGTTCAGACTTGATGTTCCCGCACCATGAAAACGAAATTGCACAGAGTGAAGCATCTACAGGCGAACAATATGTTAATTATTGGATGCACGTGGGCTTTATTAATGTAGATGGCGAGAAAATGTCGAAGTCTTTGGGCAATTTCTTCACTATTCGCGATGTGATGGATAAATTCCACCCTGAAGTGATTCGCTATTTCATTGTGTCTTCACACTATCGTAGTCCAGTGAACTTTTCTGATGTCGCGCTCAAAGAAGCGAAAACGACGTTAAGCCGTTTCTACCATTCATTTAAAGCTTATCAACAAGTTTATGGCACCCATGTAGTTGAACAGCTTGATGATGCATTAGTTGAACGTTTTAATGCGGCAATGCGTGATGACTTTAATACTGCTGAAGCAATTGCAGTGTTGTTTGAAATTAACAAAGAGCTCAATCGTTCGGTCAAAGAAGAAAATGCTGAGCAAGCTGCGGTATATTATGCAACCTTACGCCACCTTACCAATATTCTTGGTTTGGCTCAGCACGATGTTGAAGAATTTTTAAAATCGGATATTGGTCAAGAAGCTTTAGGCTTGTCTGAAGCTGAAATTGAAGATTTAATCCAGCAACGTCAAGATGCCAAGAAAGCAAAAGATTTCGCAAAAGCCGATGGTATTCGTCAATCATTATTGGATCAAGGTGTGGTTTTAGAAGATACACGCCAAGGGACAGTATGGCGACGTGCTGATTAATTAAGCAGTTGTGCTGTTAGAGAGTTGACAGTGTAATCAAACTCTCTATAATGCACATCCATATTGCGGGAATAGCTCAGTTGGTAGAGCACAACCTTGCCAAGGTTGGGGTCGCGAGTTCGAGTCTCGTTTCCCGCTCCAAAATTTGAAAGGCGCTTATCGAAAGATAAGCGCCTTTTCTTATTGTATTTTATAAAGTTTTATCTTTATCAATTTTGCTTGTTCCTTCACTATCATCAATCCCATCTCCTCCCTCAAAAGAAAAGATGACCATGATTTTTGTTAATGAAGTTTTATCAAATTACATTTAAGAAGAAGCTGTATAGCAGAATAGAGGAATTACAAGCTGATCTAGACGTTTGGCTGAAATTCTATAATACTGAACGAACTCATAGGAAAAAATGTGCTGTGGTCTCACACCACTAGAAAAACTATTTGATGGGAAGCGAATTTGAGCCGAGAAGAATTTAGCTCAAATTTAACCTTACAGGTACCTACAAAAATGGATAACGGTAAGATTGGGTTTGACCTAGTAAATTTAAATAAATCTAAAGATAGCATTTCCACTTTGAGCGATAAATCTGTAAAATTAGCTCGCATTCGTTAAGCCGTTTTTAATCAGCCCCAATTCTTTGACTGATTCTTTTTGCAAACCAATTTCTTCATTGCATTCTGCTTTTAATTCAATATTTTAGACGCGTATCTGTCTGGTTTAGGCTGATAAGCTTCATTAGGTGCCCACATGGAAATTAAAGTCAATTATCTCGATAAACTTCGACTTGAAGCTAAATTTGATGACTTTACTGTAATTGCTGACCAACCAATTCGCTACAAAGGCGATGGTTCAGCACCAGGACCATTCGACTATTTCTTAGCATCTTCAGCAATGTGTGCAGCATACTTTGTGAAGGTCTATTGCCTTGCACGTAACATTCCAACTGATAACATTCGCTTATCGCAAAATAATATTGTCGACCCTGAAGATCGCTATAAACAAATTTTTAAAATCCAAGTTGAACTTCCTGCGGATATTTCAGAAAAAGACCGTCAAGGGATTTTACGTTCGATTGATCGCTGTACAGTTAAGAAAGTGATTCAAACTGGACCTGATTTTGTGATTGAAGAAGTTGAAAGTATTGATGCAGATGCGCAAGCACTTTTAATGCCGAATTTAGCTTCTGAACACCTCACCCATATCACAGGTAAGGATTTACCTTTAGAGGAAACCATTGCGAACATGTCAGGCTTATTGGCTGACTTGGGCATGAAAATTGAAATTGCCTCTTGGCGTAATATTGTGCCAAATGTGTGGTCATTGCATATTCGCGATGCACATTCGCCAATGTGTTTCTCGAACGGTAAAGGTGCGACCAAAGAAAGTGCTTTAGCATCAGCATTGGGCGAATTCATTGAACGTTTGAACTGCAACTTGTTCTACAACGATCAGTTCTGGGGTGAAGAGATTGCGAATGCCGAGTATGTGCATTATCCAGAAGAAAAATGGTTCCAGCCTGGACCGAATGGTGAATTACCGCCAGAAATTTTAGACGAATATTGCAAAGCCATTTACGACCCTGAAAATGAACTTTTGGGTACTCATTTATACGACACCAACTCAGGCAATATTGAACGCGGTATTTGCTCACTGCCATACGTGCGCCAGTCCGATGGTAAAGTGGTGTACTTCCCAACCAATTTGATTGAAAACTTATATTTAAGTAACGGGATGAGCGCGGGCAATACCCTTGCTGAAGCACAAGTCCAATGTTTATCTGAGATTTTTGAGCGTGCAGTAAAGCGTGAAATTATTGAAGGTGAAATTGCACTGCCAGATGTTCCTGCTGACGTACTGGCGAAATATCCAAGTATTATTGAAGGCATTAAAGGTTTAGAAGAACAAGGCTTCCCTATTTTAGTCAAAGATGCATCGCTGGGCGGTCAGTTCCCTGTGATGTGTGTGACCTTAATGAACCCGCGTACGGGTGGCGTATTTGCCTCTTTCGGTGCGCATCCAAATATGCAAGTGGCGATTGAACGCAGCCTGACCGAACTGATGCAAGGCCGTAGTTTTGAAGGCTTGAATGATTTACCGCAACCGACCTTTAGCTCGCACGCTGTGACAGAGCCGAACAACTTTGTTGAACACTTTATTGATTCGAGTGGTTTAGTCTCTTGGCGTTTCTTCAGTGCAAAATCTGAGTATGACTTTGTCGAATGGGATTTTAGTGCTGAAGGACATGCGAAAAATGTCGATGAAGCCAAGACTTTATTTGATATCTTGAAAGACATGGGCAAAGAAGTGTATATGGCAGTTTATGAGCATTTAGGTGCGACAGCTTGCCGTATTTTGGTGCCTGACTATTCAGAAGTGTATTTGGTTGAAGACTTAATCTGGGACAACACCAACAAAGCCCTGTTGTTCCGTGAAGATACGCTGAATTTACATCGTTTGGATGATGAACAGTTAGAAGCGTTGGTTGAACGTTTAGAAGAAAGCGAACTCGATGACTATACTGACATCAAGACCCTAATCGGGATCGAATTTGATGACAATACAGTGTGGGGGCAGCTCACCATTCTTGAATTAAAGCTCATGATTTATTTGGCTTTACAGCAGTTTGAAGAAGCCAAAGAACTGGTTGAGACTTTCTTGCAATACAACACCAACACGGTTGAGCGTGGCTTGTACTACCAATGCTTAAATGTGGTGCTTGAAGTTGAGTTGGATGATGAGATGGAGCTTGAAGATTATGAAGCGAATTTCCGTCGCATGTTTGGCGATGAACGCATGGATGCCGCAGTAGGTTCAGTGGATGGCAGTGTTCGATTCTATGGATTGACACCAACCAGCATGAAGCTGGAAGGATTGGATCGTCATCAACGTTTGCTTGATAGCTACCAAAAATTGCATGCTGCACGTGCAAAATATTCAAGCATCTCTAAAGCAGAATCGCTAGTTAATTCGATCTAATTCAGTTTCGAGTATAGAAAAGCTTTGGGTCATACTTCTCATTCAAGAAGTATGACCATTTTCTCTGTTCATCTAACGAGGAAAAGTTAACTTAGCTGAACACCATATTTTACGGTTGATCAACGTTGTTGCATAAACTTGCCGATGATGTCTGAATATTTTTTGTTTGATTTCTTCTCACATAAATTCGAAGAATTAAAATCACAACTTTTACATAAGAAATTGAACTTATTAATCCTATATCTAATTTTCAACCCAATCACTATAGCTTGTATAAAAAAATATATTAAACCTCTGCATTATCGAAAAAATAGATTAAGAAACAAGTACATCACTAAATCGCTTCTAAAGTTTTAAAACATTGCTTCACAGAAAATTGAGATTTATAGACATACACTGATAAGTATCCTTCTAATGAAGTCCAGCTCATGCGTTTTGGTTTAATTTTAGGTGATCAATTAAATCACCAACTCGCCACTCTCAAGTATTTAAACCCCGCAGAAGATCTCATTCTTATGGCGGAAGTACTTGAAGAAACAACGTATGTCGCTCATCACCCACAAAAAATAGCGCTGATCTTTAGTGCCATGCGTCACTTTGCTAAAGAGCTACAAGCCGCAGGTTGGAAAATTCGTTATCACACCTTCAAACGGGATAGCGAGATAAAAAAATTACTTGATTTCATTCAGCATCATCAACAGTTATTCTCTGCAAGTGCACTGGTGATCACGCAATGTGGTGAATATCGTTTACAGCATGAAATTGAGACTTCATGGGGCAAAACACTGCAACTCCCCGTTATTTGTTTGGAGGATGATCGCTTCTTTTGCGGTATAGAACAATTTAATCAATGGGCTAAAAAATACAAAACCCTGCGCATGGAATATTTCTATCGAGAAATGCGCAAGCAAACTCAATATTTAATGCATGAACAGCAACCCATAGGTGGGCAATGGAATTTTGATCAAGCCAATCGTAAAGCATGGTCTGGAAATCCACCGCTGACTAGCCCATTAGTATTTGAACGTGATCAAATTGATCAAGACGTAATTGAGCTAGTCAAAAAAGAGTTTTCTCAACATATCGGTAATATAGAACCATTTCACTGGGCAACCACGCGTCAGAATGCGCTGCTAGTACTCCATCATTTTATTACGCATTGCTTGCCCTACTTTGGCGATTATCAAGATGCCATGATTCATGGCTCAGATTTTATGTTTCACAGCCTGCTTTCACCCTACTTAAATTGTGGCTTACTCTTGCCCAAAGAAGTCTGTGACGCTGCGCAAATGGCTTATTACAACGGTCAAGCTCCCTTGAATGCCGTCGAAGGTTTTATTCGACAGATTTTAGGCTGGCGAGAATTTGTTCGCGGAATTTACTGGTTATACATGCCTGAATATCGTGACCAAAATGCACTCCAGCTTACAACGCCTTTACCCCAATATTACTGGACAGGCGATACTAAAATGGCATGTATGGCCGAATGTTTCCGTAATACATTTCAACATGCTTATGCCCATCATATTCAGCGCTTAATGATTACGGGGAACTTTGCACTTTTGACTGGTGTCTATCCACATGAAATTTGCGAATGGTATTTAGCTGTCTATGCCGATGCTTATGAATGGGTCGAATTACCCAATACCTTAGGCATGGTGATGTATGCCGATGGTGGTTTAATGGCAACTAAGCCTTATGCGGCATCAGGCAATTACATTCATAAAATGTCGGATTATTGCCAGCACTGTACGTATAACGTCAAGACCAAAACCGAAGCAGACAGCTGCCCATTTAATAGCCTGTATTGGTATTTTATGCTTCGGCATGAGGCTTTACTTCGACACAACCCACGAATGTCTATGGTCTATAAAACACTTGATCGTCTGCAAGATAAAGCCAAGATTATGGCTCATGCCCAGTCACTATTGAAACAACTTGATCAATTGTAAACCTATGAAAAAACAACATTTACCCGAAAAGATATGTGCCTATTGCCAGCGCCCTTTTCTTTGGCGCAAAAAGTGGCAACGTTGTTGGAATGAGGTGAAGTATTGCTCCGAAAGATGTAAACGCCATGCCCGTACAAAAAGTAAATCTGCCACCTCATAATTACAATGAAAGCTGTCAAGATCTTGAATGTCTACGATATATAAATCATTTCCGCTTAACTTAAGCCTGTTTATACTGACGTGAACAGTAAGCTCGGCTAATTTCAGGTGATCGTAACTGTTGATGTTTGCTTTTACGCCCTGCCATACGTTTGCGCCATAATTTAAAACTGCCCGCTTTTAAATTCTGCCGCATCAAACGTACAACTGCAGCTTCATTTAAACCATACTCACGCGCAATCGCTTCAAAAGGCGTCCGATCTTCCCACGCCATTTCAATAATTCTAGACAAATCCTGTTCCACAAACATATTCACTCTATCCCCTTTTTTTAAATGCCAAATGTTTAACCTAGACCGTTTCAAAACCACTTGATTCAGTCTGTATCACATCTATGCTCTAGGGTGAATCATAGAAAATTGAACATGAATTTTTTGTGATGATTTCTTTTTGAAATTTATTTTAGCGACAAAATTTTTCACGTTCACTTCACATCACTTTACTTACATTAAATAAAAACAATGGAAGAGTGTGATGAAAATTTTTACAACACTAATGACCACTGTGGTGACTGTGCTGGGACTCTCTGCCTGCAAAAGTCTTCCGAGTTATAGCCAAGACTACACTCAAGCAGATCAGAATATCCAAGGGATTAACTTAAATGATGAACAAGCTCACGAGATAGGCACTCGTTTTGTCGCGGCATTCAATACATTGGGAACGTCAAAGTTTGTGACTCAAGCGAGTAGTCTCTATGCAGATCAGTTATATATTAATGATACGCTGTCTCAATTTTCTAACAAACAAGACCTGATTCAGCATTTTGAAGGCATGAATAACCGCGTCAGCAATGTCAGCGTAAAATTAATCAGTGCAACACATCATGAAGATTCAGCCTATATTCATTGGTATATGGCTTATGATTTCAAGATGTTTGGACGTAGTAAAACTATGGCATCTTATGGCATTAGTGAAATCAAGATTAATGCAAAGCAACAAATCATTTTCCAGCAAGATTACTGGGATCCTGCCAATGGTCTGTATCGTTCATTACCTGTTTTTGGAGGGGCTTACAAATGGGTCTTACCATTCAAAAAATCTTGATGAGCTTGGTCGGCGCGACAACATTCATGGTCAGTCTATCGACTAATGCGACCAGTCTAGATAAATGCAACAGCGCCCCGCTGATTGTGACCAAAAAAAATGTCGGTAGGGTGAGCTATTTCGCAACCAATTGTCAAAAATCTTGGGAAAAACAGACCATACGCCTAGATTTTAACTATAACCACGACATTCCAGAATGGGCATTTAAGCAGGCTGCATCCTATTTCTTAAAGAAAAATGTGGCCGGCTTTAATGAAAACTCACAGTTAAACCATATTACTCAACTCTATCAGCCAGTGAAACAGGGCGATTTGTACAGCCTCTACTATCAACATGAAAATCAAATACTTGAATTAAAATTGAATCAAAAAAAGTTAGGTGCAATACGTGATCCGAATGCCAACCAATATTTTAAAATCTGGTTTGGCACTGCCCCTTTTAATGCTAAATTAAAGCAACAATTATTAAATTAATCGGCAATTTTTTAGCATATGAGTAATCACTTTATCCTCATGGTGGAGGATCATTTCGAACTTGCGGCAACAGTATGCGAGTTTTTAGAAGCACATGGCTATGTGATTGATCATGCACGCAACCTAGATGCGGCTAAAACATTCCTCAAATCACAGCACTACAACTTATTATTATTGGATATTAATTTACCCGATGGTTCAGGATATGACCTATGCGAGTGGATTCGCAATCAGCAAAATTTAGATATTCCTGTACTTATGCTCACAGCACGTGACACACTGGATGACAAACTCAAAGGTTTTGCAGCAGGCACAGATGATTATCTGGTTAAACCCTTCGATTTTAATGAACTGGTGATGCGTATTCGTGCCCTCATTAAACGTGCTTTGGGTGAAGTCGCCAATCAGAAGTTGCAAATACATGATCTGGTGCTGGATAGTGCCACACAGACCGTCTCACGTGCGGGGCAAAGCATAGAACTGCCGCCCATTCAGTTCAAACTCCTGAAAATTTTGATGCGCAACTCACCTAAAGTGATTACCAAACAAGAGATCATGATTGAATTATGGGGCGATGAAGAACCCGAAAGTGATGCCCTACGCAGTCATATTTATAACCTGCGTAAAATGATCGACAAACCATTTTCACAGAAACTATTGCATACAGTTTCAGGGGTCGGTGTAAAAATTTCGATGGAGTCTGAAGAATATTAATAAAAATAAACCACCACAATCAAACCCGTACTCACAGCTAAATTCAGTTCGGGATGCACAGACAAATAATATTCCCGATCGAACAATTCCACGCGCCAACCGAGCTGTTTACACAGTTTCTCGACCAGTTGTAAGCCAATACCGTGCCCTTTAATTTCAAAATCGAGTTGAGAACTATTTAACTCTTGTACTTTGACATCATTCGGCAAATTGATTCCAATGCCATTGTCCGCAATCAACAGACTATGCTTCTGCTGAATGATCTGAATGTCTGATCCTTGCGAATAATTCAGTGCATTTCTGAGAATATTACTCAGCACCATTTTGGTCATGGAAGGATAAAGATTCCGAAGCTGCTCAGATGGATCCTGTTGCACATCCATCCGGATACTCTTGCTTTGACTTACTGCTTGTAATGAATCGACTAAATCTTCAATAATTTCAGACAATAGCATCTGTTCTGATGCCAAATGTTGCGTTGTATTTCGGGCAATTGCCAACAACGTATCAACCAAAAGCTGCATATCATCAATGGTGTTATTTAAGCGGGTAAAAACCTTATCTTGCCCATATCGTGCCTGACAGAGCTGCACATTGCCTTTTAAAATGGTGAGTGGTGTGCGCAACTCATGACTGACATCACCCGTGAACTCACGTTCGCGTTGAATAAACTCACTCAGCACTTGATGATATTTTTCGAGTGCCTGCTTCAAATATTCCGCTTCCATATTGCCATTGGTATTAATATCTTGAAATGGAGAGGCTTGCGTATTGTGATGTGCCCAATCAATATGTTCCAAGGCATTTGCGAGCCGAGTAATAGGAGAAAAATAGCGTTTGGCACGGCGATTTGACCACCATAGAAAACTGTAAAGAATAAATAGGCTGAACATGAGTGGCGCCAACCCAAACAACCAGACCAGCTTATTGACATTGCTTTCACCAAAGACCAGTAAAACATGCTGTCCATTTTGCTCACCATAAACGGTCATACGTTCTTTACCATCCACCCAGATTCGATGCACACCTAAATTTAAGGACAAATTCTGAAACTGTTCAGGTGGAGTACTGCTGGTCCAGCGATAACCGTAAAGGTTTTTAGTATCAGGTAGATCTGCTTGGGGATCACGCTCTACCCTTGACCAGTAATGTGCCATTTCTTGTTCTAATGCGGTCTTTAATAATGAACCTTTAATCACCCAAGCACTACAGCCAATTCCAATAATAATCGACAGCGCAATCAGCCCAATTTGCAACCAGTAATAACGATTGAAAATTTCAGTTAAAGCATGTTTTTGAAAGTGTGCTTGGGATTTCTGCATATAATTTCCCTAGATCAGTTACCACTTCATCCAGTGGTCTTTTTGTGAAATAAGAAATGACCAATGACCCATTCCTGACCCTGCTCAAACCCAAATAATTCAGCACAGGCCATGAAAAAGATGCGCCAGCGTTGCCACCAAGCATCAGCCTCTTTGCCATATGTTTGCTCAAAAATAGGTTTAAGCGCTATTGCATGTGCATCCATATTTTCTAACCAAGCATTGGCTGTTCTTTCATAATGTTGACCCGACCACTGCCAATGCTGTTCCAGTTCTAAATGTTCTTGGAAATGTAAAAAAGTGGATACTGAAGGCATAAGCCCACCAGTAAAGAAATATTTAGACATCCAGTCATATTCAGACTTAATTTCAAACGGATAGTGCAAGAAACGGTGACAGAAGATATGACACCACAATAAACCATCTGGCTTGAGCCACCCATTAATTTTTTCAAACAGTCGCTGATAATTTCGAACGTGCTCAAACATTTCGACTGAAACGACCCGAGCAAACTGTTGATGACTCAGCTCCAAAACATTCACATCACACGTGAGCACCTCAATATTCAACAGCCCACGAATTCTTGCCTGCTTTAAAATATGTTCACGTTGTGTTTTGGAATTAGAAACTGCGGTAATCAGCGCATTCGGGTAACGCTCAGCCATCCATAAAGTGAATGATCCCCAACCACAGCCGAGTTCCAAAATGTGTTGACCGTCTTGCAGCTTGGCGCGTTCACTATATAGCTGCAAGGCAAACTCTTCCGCCTGATCCAATGTGGTCGTGTCATGGGGAAAATAACAGGCACTGTATTTTAGGCGTCTACCGAGCACTGCCTGAAAAAATTGCGTCGGCAATTCATAATGTTGCTCATTGGCTTTCTCGGTTTCTATCGCAATTTCACTCTGCTTAAGCATATTCAGCACATCCATATGACGCTGTGCTGCCTGCTCAGGATCATAACGCCCCTCTTGAATCAGACGTTTTTTACTTAGGCCACGAATGGCTGCGCGAATGGCTTGATCTGGAATAAAACCACTTTCGACCAGCTTTAATGATTTTTGAATTATATAATCCATGTGCGTACCTACTTTTTGGGTTTCCACGGAATGAACATTGATGTTCGTTGTTGGTAATCGAGATAATTCTGTCCGCGATTCTTAAGTGCTTGTTGTTCGCTAAACGGAATACCCGTGATGTAATACAAAAACAACCACATCAACACGGGATAAATCCATAATAAATAGAGTCCTGCTGCCAACCCCAAAATGGGATAAACAAACCAATGCATCCATTCAAAAAAATAGTTGGGATGGCGCGAGTAACGCCACAGCCCCTGATCCATGGTTAAACCACGATGTTGCGGTTGCTGTTTAAAGCGATAGAGCTGCTGATCTGCAATGCTTTCCCCTACAAAAGCCAGAATTAGGATGATTGCAGCTACAGCCAAATACATAGGATAAGCCGAACTCCAATCTTGTTGTGGCGTAGTCAACAGTGTCCACATCGGCACGTAGAATAAGAGAGCTAGACCAGCCTGAAAAATAAAAAACAGCAGAAATCCAAGATGCTGAAATTTACCCATGGCACGGCGCATATTGGCATAACGTGTATCCTCCTGTTCTTCGGCAAGATAACGTCTTAACAAATGGGCACACAATCGGATAAACCACAAACCACTGAAAATGCCAATGAACAGGCGGATCGGTACGGGAGCAACATCAACCAAAATCGCGGTCAGGATAATATTTAAAGCTAAGCAAGCGCTCCAAGCGACATCCACGATACCGACACGTCGATTCAAGGTTGCCCAAACCCAGCAACACAACATAATCACAAGGTTCAGGATCGCGAGTTGAACAAACATCATCTTCCCCTATCTTGATCTGCGGAATTAGTAACTGCTGGCTTCAAACAACATATGTACATCGCTAATCACGCCCTCTTTAAAGCCGCCTTCGCAATAACATAAATAGAAGTCCCACATCCGAATAAACTGTTCATCAAAACCGAGCTGTAAAACCTGTTGTTTCGCATTCAAGAAACGCTCACGCCAATGATGAATGGTCTGCGCATAACTCAGTCCAATATCATCCAACTGTTTCAATCTTAACTTTTGTTCTGAGGCACTTTGGGTGAGCACGCTAATACAAGGGATTAAGCTACCTGGGAAAATATAGCGCTTGATGAAATCAACCGTTTTGAGTGCTTTTTCATAGCGTGCATCTTCGATGGTAATGGCTTGAATCAGTGCCAGACCCTGTGGTTTAAGCAACTCGCGACACTTTTTAAAATAGGTCGGAAGATACTGCTCACCCACGGCTTCAATCATTTCAATGGAAACTAATTTGTCGTATTTACCTTCCAGTAAACGGTAATCTTTGAGCTGAACATCGACGCGGTGGCTTAAACCCGCCACCTGAACACGCGCCACCGCTTCATTGTATTGCGCCTGAGAAATGGTGATGGTGGTAACTTTACAGCCATAATGCTGAGCCGCATAGATGGCAAAACCACCCCATCCGCTGCCAATTTCCACCAGATGATCAAGAGGTTTAAGTTGTAGTTTTTGACAGATCAACTCTTTCTTCAATTCCGATGCCGCTTCAAGTGACATCTCGGCTTGTTGATACACCGCACTGGAGTACATCATGGATTCATCAAGAAAGAGTTTAAAAAAATCATTACTTAAATCATAGTGTTCCGCAATATTTTTACGGCTGCCACTGAGCGTATTTCTGCGGCTTTTGTACCAGTTTTTCAGCACAAACTGGCTCAACTGTGCCACAGCATTTTGATTGATTTTATCTAGGACATCGCGATTACGTGCCAAAATCTGAATCAGCTCGACCAGATCATCACTTTTCCAGTCACCGCGAATATAACCTTCAGCAGCACCTAACACACCCTGTTTGAAGATAAGCTGCATGACTTCTGGATTGTGCACCTCAACCACCGCATGCAAATCTGAAACTTCTCCGACCGTACCATTCCACACGCCACGAAAACTGATTTGCCCATGACGTAATTTCAGTAAACTTCTGAGTAAAAATGGCAGCGAAGCTTGCTCACCATAAAGAAATGCTTTCATCATGATATGTTAATCCTTATTTTTCTTCGGATGCCGATAAAACGGCACCTTTTTCCACCATAACTTAAATGCTTGCACATAGATTGAAGCCATCATTTTTAAAGGTTCTAAACTATATCTGAGAGCATAATAATGTTGCTGTGAAGGAAATGTGATGGGACACAAACGAAAACGCATAGTGGCATCAAATATCTGTTTTTGTTGTTCAAACAGTTGCATGTGAATCACATTCAGTGAGTCTGAAAAGTTAAACCGCCAGCGATAATCCAACTCCATGGGCATGAACGGCGAGACATGAAATGATTTCTCAAAACAGAACTCGTAGCCCTTAAAATCCCCATGTGCTTGCAGCGGCTGTCGACAATCATGTAGATAGACTTTGCGTTCATTCCAAGGCGTATTGGTGATTTCACTCAAAATAAAAATAGGCTGCTCATGTTGCGAATCAAAAATGAAATAAAACACCACTGAATTGAAGCGAAAGCCCAGACAGCGCGGCAAAGCCAGAATACGAATCTGCCAATCCTGCAATAACTCAACCTCGGCTTGCTGAGCCAGCACCTGCTCGACTTTTTGTCTGAGACTGCCCTGATAGTCGGTTAAGAAATCCGCACTATATAAATTCAGGATATTCCAGTGATGCGCAGACCAAAACAGCGATTGAGCTGCAAGGCGTTCAAGTTGATCAGGATCAAACCACAAGTAATTCAACTTAGCTTCAAATGCATGAGCCTTCGGCATATAGCGCCGATGACGGATGCTGGCCTCGGCAATTGCAAGCGGCGTATTCAACATCTATCAGCTCCATGACTCATATCAAGATAATTTCGCTAAATAATCAACAACACGTGCCGCACTGCGAGCACCATCTTCATGAAAGCCCCAGCCCCAATAAGCACCACAATAAGCAGTACGATTCAGCCCCTGCAACTCCTGCCAACGTGCTTGAGCTTGAATTGCTTTTTGGTCAAATACAGGATGACGATAATGTCGTTGTACCAAGACTTTGTCAGGGTCAAGTTTCAGATTCGGATTTAACGTGGCAAAAATTTGAGTTTTACATTGCAGATTCTGCAAATTATTCATCCAGTAGCTAAAACTATATTGTGTGACCGCTAAATCTACGCCAGCTTCTTCATCTGCTGTGACATGGACATGCCAACTCGCCCATTGTGAGCGTTGCCTCGGCATAATTGAGCTATCATGGTGAACAACCATGTGATTATTTTGATAATCAAAGTTTTGTAGAATCTCTCGTTCTAAATCCGTCGCATCTTCCAATAATTGCAACGTATCATCGGCATGACTGGCAAAAACAACCCAATCAAAGGTATGTAAACCTGCATCTGTTTTTACTTCGACACGATCGGAATGTCGGCTGACGCTATGCACTTCCAGATGTTCCCACTGAATACTCGGGCATTGCTGCCGAATTGCCTGAATATAGCGATTTGAGCCATTTTTGACAGTTTGCCATTGTGGTCTTGCCTTTAACTGCAACATACGATGATGCTGGAAAAAACTCACCACAAACTTATAAGGAATTTGTCCAACTTGATCGACTGGGGTTGACCACAAGGCACCACACATGGGATAGAGATGCTCGTGCCGAAACTCTTCTGAGTAGTGATGTTGGTTTAAATAACTTTCGATAGTCAGTTCAGCATCACAATCCATTACGGATTGGTCTTTATTCTCTTGATAGAAGCGATATAAGTCTAACAACATGCGCCGAAATTTTTGATTTAAAAAGTTTTGCGGACGCTGGAGTAATGACCATTTTTTTGAAGGGTTATATTGGAGTCCCGTCACAACATTATTGACTGAAAAACTCATATCGCTGCTTTGTTTCTCTACCCCGAGTTGTGCCAACATTTCACTAAACAATGGGTAGTTAAAATCATTAAATACAATAAAGCCACTGTCTACAGCAAGAGTCTGACCTTCAATCTGAAAATGATGCGTATCAGTATGCCCACCAAAATAACTATTTTTTTCAAAGATTGTGACTTGATGCTGTGCTGATAATTTCCATGCCGCATAGAGTCCAGAAATACCCGAGCCAATAATCGCAATCTTCATGAAAAATCTTCCTTTTTAAATTTTTTTGGATGGATGTAAATAGATGATACCTTTCGATGACTGGCTGCATAGACTCGTGCAGGAATAGGTTTTAAGCCCCAAACCAAACCCATCCAAGACATCACTTTTAAAAGGTAATAAGTCACATCGATTTGCCACCAATAGAACCCTTGTCGGGTACTCCCCGCATAGTAATGATGGTTGTTATGCCACCCTTCACCGAGAGTAATAATCGACAGGAAAAAGTTATTACGGCTCTGATCTTTAGTATCAAAATCGCGAGAACCATATACATGTGCGAGGGAGTTAATACAGAGCGTGGCATGAATCAACAACACGGTTGAAATGACAAAACCCCACACCAGTAATTGCGGTCCAGAAGTTGCGAACTGCGGATAGGCTGCGGCCAGCCATTCTCCTAAGCCATAAATAGCCGCTGCCGTAACTAAAACCACGGGAAGGCTAAATCGGTCCAACCAAATCAACTCTGGATACTTCAACCAATCTTTCACCACTTCTTTGCGGATGGTGAAATTCTGATCATTCAAAAACCAGCCGACATGGCTATACCAAAATCCATGGGTAGAAGAATGCGGATCCTGTTCGGTATCGGTAAATCGATGATGATAACGATGATGTGCTGCCCACCATAGAGGACCACGCTGTGCGCTCATGGTGCCAAATAAAATAAACGCAAACTGGACAACACGCGAAGTTTGAAAGGTTTTGTGGGATAAATAGCGATGAAAAAATGCCGTGATGGCGAACATTCGGATCAGATAAAACCCCAACATAAACAACACTGCAAATTTAGACACCCCCACCCAAAACACCGCAAAACAGGCAAGATGCAATACAATGAATGGCAAAATACGCAACCATTGGATGTTTAAGTCTTTTGGACTGTCTGGCTGCACTGTTTGAGTTTTGACATCACCCGACCAGCTATCCATCCAGCGTAGAAAAAATTTGAACATTGTTTCTTCCGCATTTTGAGTTTTTATATTTGCCTTTCATTTTATGTAGCAGCATATGAAATTTATGTGAAGTTCACCGTCAAGTTTGTTTGGGCACCAGAAAAATCACCCGTGAATTTCGCGCGTTATTTTGGATGAGTTGTTCTTTGCAATTTAGTCACATCATAACTATATTGACGTGCCGTTTGTAAGTAAGATTGGTAGGTCGCTTCGTCAATTTGTGGGTTGCGCGACAAGATCCATAAATATTTATGGCTAGGTCCCCCGACCAGTGCAACCTTATATTCAGGATCGACTCTTAAAATCCAATAATCCCCTTTGGTAAAAGGAATCCATCTTAAGCCCGCAGGTAAAAAACTGACCTTTAACTGGCTCATACCAGTATTTTGCGGATAAGCGACACCCTGAGATGAAATCATTTCACCTGTTTTGGTACGACAGCTATTCAAGACAGCGACTGTCTTATCTGAGTGAAGCGTATAATTTGCTGTGGTGTTACTGACACAATTGCGTTGAAAGTACATGGGCAAATGCGCGATTTCGTACCACTGCCCAGCATATTGATGAATGTCAATTTGACTAACAGCTTGCGGCTTTGACGTTTCAGCTTGGGTCGTCAATGATGCGAATAAACCAACACAGATAATTGCGGCGCAGCTTAGGGATGTTTTAAAGAAATTTTGCATTACTCAACCTATTCATCGTATTTTTTTCAAAATACACGACCCACTTGTGAACAAAGCGTGAATTATTTAATGTATTCATCACCATAGCTCAAAGCTTAAGCGATGAAGATTTTTTTAACTTTATTCAACACAGGCTCAATAGATTTAGGCTTGCCCTGAGAATTTCAGGAATCCGTGTAAAAACATCTATTTCAATTTAATATTTCTAATCATCGATTTATCTACTTGATAAGGAAAAACTCTCATATCGCTAAAAATATTTTTTTGAGCAGCTTCTACAGAAAAATAATCAAACTTTATGCTTAAATTCACTGATTTTTTGAATCATTCTGAATTTTCCCATCCACCAGATTAATGGTTCGGTCGCAGGTTGCAGATAACCGTGGATCATGCGTGACCAACAACACGGCACAGTCATGTTCACGATGTACTTTTCGAAATAATTCAAACATTTCAGCAGCCGTTTGAGTATCCAGATTGCCAGTTGGCTCATCCGCCAACAATAACGCAGGTTGAGTAATGAGTGCACGAGCGATCGCCACGCGCTGCTGCTGCCCCCCTGAAAGCTCATTCGGTTTACGATCCGCAAACTTTTCCAAGCCTACTGCGGCTAATAACTCATGTGCATAATCCAATGCAGATTTATCTGGCTTGCCCTGCTTCAACATTAATGGCATAAGCACATTATTTAAGGCAGTAAATGCTTGTATAAGATGATGGAACTGAAACACAAAACCAATGCTGTTACCGCGTAACGCAGTCCGTGCTGCATCCTCCATTTGGCTTGTGGCCTGACCCAACAAGTACAACTCACCACTACTAGGCTGATCTAATAAGCCTAGAATATTCAATAAGGTACTTTTACCTGAACCTGAAGGACCAATCAGCGCGGCAAAGTCATTCCGTTGAATACACAGGTCAATTCCATGTAATACCTCAACCTCATTCGGTTGCCCAACATTATAGGACTTTCGCAATGCTTCTAAACGTAGTACTTCCTCAGATGAATCAGACATGACGAATTGCCTCCACAGGATCGAGTGCAGCCGCCCGACGGGATGGTATTGCAGCAGCCAATATTCCCGTCATTGTCGCCAATAATAATGCCGATATGATGAGCTTGATTGAAATTGAAATATAAAACAAACCAGGTCCAAACTGATTAAATCCCCATATCAAACCATAACTCACCGCACTACCCAGCACCGAACCGAGCAAGCCAAATATTGCCCCCTGAAATAAGAAAACCCTTAAAATTTGTGATTGCGTCGCCCCTGTCGCACGCAAAATACCAATTTCCCGAGTACGTTGTACCACACTCACAGACATGACACTGGCAATGCCAAAAGCGACTGAAATCGCAACGAAAACGATAATCATATTGGTCGAAAGGCTCTGTGCAGTAATCGCATTCATCAACTGCGCATTGGTTTCAATCCAGCTTTCTGCTTTTAATGACGTCAAGCGTCCGACTTGAGCGGCGATTTGATCAGCCTGAAAAATATCGTGAATTGTAAGATCGATGACAGTGACCCCACCCGGCAAATTAAGTAAAGATTGCGCTTGCTTCAAATCCAGATACACATAGCGCGCATCCAATTCACGCACGCCCAATTCAAAGATTCCTGAGATATTGACCATGGCATTCTTTTGTTGCCCAGTATCCAGCCTTAATTTGCTCCCAACTTGCACGCCTAAATCTTTGGCCAATTGGCGTCCAATTAATACATTATCCGCGCTCACCTGTAATTGACCATTTACGATATATTGCTTTAACGGAATAATTTTTTGATAACGTTCAAGATTAATACCAACCAAGGCGACGGATTCAACTGCTTCTCCACGCTGTACGAATGCGGGTCCTGAGACCACTGGAGAAACCGCAGTCAATATGGGTAAATGATCTAGCGTTTCGGTAATCTGTTGCCAGTTATTAATTGAACGCAAGCGCTGCGCCCGCTTATCTTCCTGTAATAACAGTAGCGTTCCAGCTTGTGGCGGTACAATGTGATTCACCTCATCGGGTGAGAGCAGACGAATATGAGCCTGTGTTCCTAACGTACGTTCTACAATATTGGATTGTAAACCCTGAATTAAGGCGCTAATAAACACAATCACCGCTACACCTACGGCGACGCCAATAGTAATCATAATTGACTGGGTTCGACCTTCTCGCAAAAAACTGATTGCGATTGTCCACTCAGTCCAAAGTCGCCCTAAAAAGTTTTTCAATCGAATTTCACCGGTAATTCATTTTTGCTATCTGTCTGATCTGCTTGATTATGCAATACGCTTTGGGTTTGCTCTATGCGGACACGAGTCCCATCTTTAAGCTGTGATTCTGCATCAGCAAGGACTTGATCGCCCTCTTTCAATCCAGCAACAACTTCCGACATGACCAAACCGCGTAAACCTAATGTAATTTGGTGACGTTGTATTTTTCCTTCCCTAATCAAAATAACCGTGGCCTTATTTCCACTGATTGCGCTTAAGGCATCATTTGGAATGACCAAGGTCCGCTGGCGCTTGTTGGTTTCAACATTTACCGATACGGTCATGTCTTGACGTAAAAAATCAGGGACTGGATTAACAGTCAGTCGGACGTCTACTGTGCCACGCTGAGCATCAATACTTGGGGCAATAAAATTAATCTGCGCAGGAAATGGTCGATCTGGATAAGCATCCGCAGCAACCACGGCTTTTTGTTGCAAAGCGAGCAAGGGTAAATTGCGTTCATCAAAGGGCACTCGAATTTCAGTCGCGCCATCCAGTGCAATGGTGAAGAGTGTCTGGCTGGGTTGTACCAAATCCCCAGGCTCTACATTACGGGTTAAAACGGTACCATCGACTTCAGCACGAATTTTGGTCTTGGCGAGTTGAGCCTGTAACGCGGCCAGTCGTTCACGCAACATGGTCTCTTCAACATTACCTTTGGCTAAAGCTACGGCTTTTATTCGCGCTGATTCCAAATTATTACGTGCGACTCTTTCTGTCTCGAGTGATTTCTCGCGTTCCTCAGCCGACAATATGCCTAATTCTGTGCCTTTTCTCCGTGCTGCTTCTCGTTTGGCTTGTTCTAACTGCACTTTGGCATTCGCTAAATCGACTTCAGCTTGCGGACGTCTTGTCGTTGTGAGTTCCTTTAATTCGGCTTCTGCCTGCCGCACCTGCGCTGAGATTTCATCCGATTTCAGTATTAAAAGGACATCCCCACGGGAAACCCGATCTCCCTCTTGAACCCATCGTTCAAGGACAACGCCTGTAATTTCACTCCCAATCTGGGCTCGAGATACCGTCTCTACTCGTCCTGATGCGACCACTGTCTGAACGAGGGGGCTAGAGATTACTTGATAGCTCGGTAACAGAGGCCCCTGCCACCAGCGATAGGTAACAAAACCTATTAATAAAATAAGTAATATAATTATCAGAGACTTATAATGAGCTACACGCAATACTCTTCTCCAAATTCACTTCATCAATCAATATAAATCAAACCACATTGATTTTTGAGTTTTTACGTATCAGAATTTTTAGTAATCATTAATCTTTTCAATAAAATAGCTGTATTATTTTTTATATTCTAAATCTCTAAATCAATTAATTTAGTCCCTTTTATTGAGTAATTAGCTTAACTTATATTGCAGCCATCATATAGGTAAAAATTATCACATCAATAGTCTTAATATAAACTCTAAACTTTTGATCAACGCTATAAACAGCATAACCATATAACCCCACTATTTTTTCACTATTTTCAAAATTGGCTGCCAGCCCAATCCTATAAGTGCAATTACACAGAACATCGCGCCTGTATAGAATGTAAAAGATGCCCCGAGTCGATCCCATAACAGCCCAGCCAACACACTCGCTAGCAACATAGCCAATCCACTCACCAAGTTAAAAAATCCATACGCTGTTCCACGCAAGTCTTCTGGAGCAGTATCGGCAACCATGGTCGCCAGTAAACCTTGCGTCATTCCCATATGCACACCCCATAAAGCAACACCAGCCAACACAACACTCCAGTGATTGCTGATTGCCAACACTAGATCCGCCGCAATCAAAAATATGAGTCCAAGTGCCAATAATGCCTTGTGGCTCATATGATCGGATAACTTTCCAAATGGATAGGCAGATAAGGCATAGACGATATTCATCATCACCATGACCAAAGGTACGAATGCAACTGGAATGCCGCCTTGCTGCGCACGTAAAACCAAAAATGCCTCGCTAAATCGAGCCAAGGTAAACACTGCACCAATGCCTACTACCCACCAATAGGAAACACCCAAACGTTTCAAATTTTCCCGCTTGATCGGATTACTGCGTTTATTAGTCTGCGGACTATCTGGCTCACCTACGCCAAAGAGAAGTAACGCGACTGCCAGCAATCCTGGAATTACTGCCACCCAGAATACTGCGCGGAAATTGTTGTTCCAGATCAGCATCAAACCAACGGCAAGCAATGGACCGAGAAATGCACCAACTGTATCGAGAGACTGTCGCAAACCGAACGCTGCACCCCTTATTTGCGCAGGTACAATATCAGCCATCAAAGCATCTCGCGGAGCACCTCGAATTCCCTTTCCAGTGCGATCCAACAGTCGGGCTGTCAGTACTAAGCCTGTTGTAGAGGCAACAGCAAATAGTGGTTTAGTCAGCGCCCCCATGGCGTACCCGATCACAGCCAAGCTTTTACGCTTTCCAAGATAATCGCTAATCACCCCTGAAAATATTTTAATGATCAGTGCGGTGGCTTCAGCCAAACCCTCGATTAAACCAATTACGAGCGCACTAGCGCCGAGTGCCGTGACCATGAAGATTGGTAATAGGCTATGAATCATTTCCGAAGAAATATCCATCAGCATGCTGACAAAACCGAGTACCCATACACCTGCGGGTATTTTCTGCCGAGTACTTTGTGGAGGTATCGTCATAGTCAACATCCAGCGGTATCAATATTCCATAAATGAATATCGACACCTACAGTGATCTACAATAAAAACGATGGATTCAATCTTTGCAGTTGATGAAGGGTAAATTATTATTTTCAGGGAATGATCAGTCCCCTTAATTTCATAAGCTAAACCATAAAATCTTCAAGATCAATTGAGTTTGTGACTGGCTTTTAAAAATGATATACAGCCTAATGACTAAGACTAAATGCCTGAACTCATACTATTTTTACAAGATATTTCGCTATCCGTTATTCTTCTCCTAAAGCTTTAACTTGATCCATTTTTTATTTATCTACATTAAATAAGAACAAGTTTTGTAGATACTCTTTAGCTAAATAAAATAGCGAACAACTTTAGACGGGTACATCAGCGTGATGATATCAATATTGCGTATTTCGCCCCGTTACCTGTGTAACTGCTACTGACGGCGCAACATGCTCTGTTAATCGCCTTGATTGATCAACAAAGCAAAAGCATGTTCGAACTCTGAAATTTAAAACCCAATCACATCTTTATTTGAACAGGAAATTACTCAGGAAGGGCTTTTGAGTAGTTCTGGAAAATATTTTTATGATTACAAACAGTAAATTAATTCTAATTTTCAGAGTCTTAATCAACTTGATTTGAATAATGAAGACTAAACAAAATGCATAAATACAAATTGTTTAGCCTTATGCGAAACGTCAATTTAAGGATGAACAATAATCTTTACAGCCGATTCATTATTATGAATGAGCGTTTCAAATCCTTTCGAAACCAAATCATCCAGTGCAATACGCTGAGTAATAAATGGCTCCAGATTAATCTTGCCCTGCTCGACTAAACGAATCGTTTCTTGATGGTCATTCACATAAGCGATTGTGCCGCGAATATCTAATTCTTTCATCACTACACTATGCACATTTATGGTTGCTGGGTGACTCCAAATGGATACGATCACCACCACACCTGTAGGTTTCATCGCTGCAACCAATGTATCCATCACTTTATTGACGCTACTACATTCAAAAGCAACATCAACCCCACGATCTTCGGTAATTTTCATCACTTCAGTGACAACATCGACCTGTGATGGATCCAGTACATAATCTGCAACGCCAGCTTCAATCGCTTTTTCTTTACGTTTTGCACTGAGTTCAGTCATGATCACTGTAAGACCTTTGGCCTTTAAAATAGCAGAGAGTAGTAAGCCAATGGGTCCTGCTCCACCGACCAAAGCGACATCACCCGCTTTTGCTCCACTTCTCACATAGGCATGATGTCCAACAGATAAGGGTTCAATCAAGGCTGCCTGATCTAAAGGAATATCATTCGAAATAGGATGTACCCAACGTCGTTGAACAGCAATTTTTTCTGATAAACCACCACCACGTCCCCCCAGCCCAATAAAGTTCATGTTTTTAGACAAATGATAATTGTCATTTGGGCCAGTAGGCACATCGTCTGCAATGATATAGGGTTCAACTACGACATGTTGTCCAATTTGGATATCGTCTACACCCTCACCAACTGCATAAACTACGCCTGAAAATTCATGTCCCATTGTTACAGGTGCAGATTCTCCCGAAATTGGATGTGGATGACCACAAGGTGGAATAAAAATAGGGCCTTCCATGAATTCATGTAAATCTGTACCGCAAATACCGCACCATGCAACTTGAATTCCAACTGTGCCTGGAAGTACTTTCGGTTCAGGGATATCTTCAATTCGAATATCCCCTCGATCATAAAAACGAGCTGCTTTCATTGTGTATTCCTTATGTTGATATTAACGGTAAACCATTCCACCATCTGTCAAAATAGACTGACCTGTAATATAGTTTGCATCCTCGCTGGCTAAAAATGCAACTAATGCAGCCACGTCATCTGGTGTTTCAGCACGTCCTAAAGCAATACCATCTACATATTTTTTATACGTTTGACCAATTGGTGCACCTGTAATTTCAGAGAACCGCTGATCTATTTCGACCCACATGTCTGTACCAACAACACCCGGACAATAACTATTTACAGTAATTTCAACACTGGCATATTCTTTAGCCGCAGCTTGCGTCAATGCACGAACTGCAAATTTAGTTGCCGAATAAACACCGAGTAAAGCAAAGCCTTCATGACCTGCTATTGAGCATGCATTAATAATTTTTCCAGCCTGTTGGCGTTGTTTAAATTTATTTGCTGCGGCTTGAATCCCCCAAAGTACACCACCGACATTGATGTTCATAATTTGGTTAAATTCACTCGGCGTTACTTCTGCCAAAGCTTTGACTTGTGCAATACCTGCATTATTAATAATGATATCAAAACCATTAAGTGTCGATTCTGCATGATTAATAGCGTCACTGATTTGTATTGGATCTGAAATATCCGCAATAAATGTGGTGGCTTTTACGCCAAAGGCTTCAACCTCTTTTTGAACAGTATTTAACTTTTCTTGATGAAGATCGACCAAGGCAATATGAACACCTTCTTGTGCTAAACGTAAGGCAATACCACGTCCAATGCCTTGTGCCGCACCCGTAATTAAAGCAACTTTGTTGTTTAAACCTCTAGGCATGTTGCGACTCCTTAAATATGGATTGCACGTTGCATCGCCGACAAGACCGACTCATGCATCGCCTCAGACAAAGTAGGATGAGGGAAAATGACCTGCGCTAAGCTTTCATCTGTAGCTTCTAGGTATTTTGCAATCGCGAAACCTTGAATATGTTCTGTGACTTCATGACCCACCATGTGAGCACCTAACAATTCCCCTGTTTCTTGATTAAAAATAGTTTTGACAAAACCTGTGCTGTCGCCCAGTGCCAAAGCCTTGCCATTGGCTTGTAAAGGAAACTTGCCTACATTCAGCTTAAAACCAGCCTCTTTGGCTTTTTGCTCGGTCCAACCAATACTGGCCACTTGAGGATGGGTAAAAATACAGCCTGGAATTTGTGTACGATCTAAGGCATGTACATGACTCAGTCCTGCTATTTTCTCTACACATAGCATGGCTTCATGACTGGCTTTGTGCGCTAAACACGGAGCACCTGCAACATCTCCAATTGCATAAATGCCCACTACATTGGTTTTACACCATGAGTCGACTTTAATAAAACCATTCTCAAATTCAATTCCCAAAGCTTCTAGGCCAAGATTTTCAGCATTTGGTTTCACGCCAATAGCTGAAAGCACCTTTTCAACAGTAATGATTTGTACACCTGTGGCAGTTTCAATATGACAATGTACTTGAGCCTGATCAGTTTCTATTTTTTTTACAGTCGCTTCGGTTAAAACCTGCATACCCTGCTGTTCAAATTGCTTTTGTACATACTTCGCAACCTCAATGTCTTCGCTAGGAAGAATCTGCTTTGCAATATCAACCAAGGTGACTTGGCAGCCTAAGTCTTGGTATAGGCTTGCAAACTCACTGCCTATAGCACCCGAACCAATGACTAGTAAAGATTTTGGTAATTGTTCTGGAACTAAAGCCTCTTTATAACTCCAGACCTGATGGCCATCTACAGGAATATGAGGCAAATTGGCCGCACGTGCGCCTGTTGCGACAATAATATGCGGTGCAGAAATCTGCTGTTTTTGACCATTCGCATCTGTAAGCTCTAATTGCTCTTTGGCAATAAACTGGGCTGCTGCGTTAAAAACAGTGATTTGATTTTTTTTCAATAGTTGACCGATACCTTGCACCAGTTGCTCAGAAACCTGTCTGCTATGATGGACCAGTTTTTGAATATCAAAATCAATCGCGTTAAGCGTAAAGCCAAACTGCCCTGCATGTTTGAACTGCTGCGCAAGCACAGCCCCGCTCAATAATGCCTTGGTTGGAATGCATCCCCAATTAAGACATACTCCGCCTAAGTGTTGTTTTTCAACGATTGCCGTTTTTAATCCCAGTTGCGCTGCGCGAATCGCAGCGACATATCCTCCAGGACCAGCACCAATAACCACAAGATCAAATTGTGTATCTGACATAACTATTCCTCCTACACCAAAATTAATGCAGGATTTTCGACAAACTGCTTTAATGCCGATAAGAATTGAGCACCCAACGCACCATCAATGACACGATGATCACAAGACAATGTTGCGGTCACCATTTCACGAACAACAATCTCATCATTTTCAACGACAGCACGTTTCTCTGCTGCACCTAAGGCTAGAATTGCACCTTGAGGCGGGTTAATAATGGCATCAAACTGTTGAATACCAAGCATGCCTAAATTGGAAATACTGAAACTGCCCCCTTGAAACTCATCAGGTGCCAATTTTCCAGTTTTGGCACGTGTCGCCAGATCACGCATATCATTGGAAATTTGCGCCAAAGATTTACGGTTCGCTGCTTTAATAATTGGCGTGATCAGTCCATTTTCGATGGCTACAGCAACCGAAATATCAGCCTGTTCAAACTGTAAAATCTGCTGATTCTCTTCATCAAACTGAACATTAACTTGTGGAACTTTAATCAGTGCAGCAGCAGCAGCTTTAATCAGCATATCGTTAATGGACAGTTTGACTTGCGGTACAGTACTGTTAATTTGCTGACGCAAAACCTGAACCGACTCAACATTTAAGTCTATCGTTAAGCGAAAATGTGGTGCATTGCGTTTTGCCGCTTGTAGCCGTGCAGCGATTGCTTTACGCATACCATTCATAGCTACGGTGGTGAATTTTGCAGACTCTGTTGGATGCGCATACTCAGTATGTTGAGCTTGTACAGGATTTTCCCGTTGATATACAGCTTCAACATCTTCCTTACAGACTCGTCCACGTGAACCTGATGCGCGACAATCATGCAAATTAATGCCCCATTGTTTTGCCAAACGGCGGGCAACAGGTGTCGCTAGAACATAACTGTCATCTGCTTTAGATTTCGCGACTTTCGTGCTGGCTTGATGACGTACATCTGGCCAAGAACCACCAGCAGCTTGAACTGCGGCCTGAATATCTTGAACACTGATACGGCCTTCACGTCCAGAACCCGTAATCTGAGCCAAGTTTACATTATGCTTTTCAGCCAATTTCAAGGCATGTGGCGTTGCAAAAATATCATCGCTTTGTTGATAGCCTTGTAACGCAGCAGGAATAGAATATCCGCCCTGAGTCACCGCTTTTGATACATGACCAACACTGTTCTGTTTAGGAGCAGCTTGTACTTTGGTTTCAACTTGAGCTACAGCTACTTTTTCAGGAACCGCTGCTACCGCTTTATTTTCAGTTACAGCAGGTGTTCCACCTAAGGACTGTGCAAATGCTTCAACTTCTGCATCGGAAACTTGAGCGTCTGCACAAATTGCAATGACTCCTCCTACGACCAGCGTGTCACCATCTTTAGCAATAATTTTTCGTAGCAAGCCATCGAAAGGCGCTTCCAGAACATTGACGATTTTTGTGGTTTCAATTTCACAAATTTCCTGCCCTTTACTAAATTGCTCGCCTTCCTGAATCAGCCATTGAGCAATCGTGCCCTCTTCCATGGACAGACCCCATTTCGGGATTTCTAAGGTTTTAATTTCGCTCATCCTAAGCCTCCAACGTCTTACGTACAGCCTGTTCAATACGTTCTACACTTGGCAACCATTCCTTCTCTAGCACGGGTGAAAATGGCACTGGAGAATGCGGCGGTGTAACCAATTCAATCGGTGCTTTCAGATAATGGAAGCCTTTTTGGGCAATCAGTGCAGCCACATCATGGCCAAAGCCGCAGCGTGCTGCAGACTCATCCACAATGACGACACGACCTGTGGAAGCAACCGACTCTAAAATACCTTCTTCATCCAGTGGTGAAATGGTCCGCGGATCCACCACTTCGACCGAAATACCTTCTTTGGCCAGCTTATCTGCAACTTCATTGGCACGATGTACCATCAGACTAAGCGCAATAATCGTAATATCTGTGCCTTCACGAGTGTAATTTGCGACACCAAAAGGAATGGTATAAGCCTCATCGGGTACTTCACCTTTAATGTCGTACAACAACTTGTGCTCACAAAAGACAACGGGATCATCATCTCGAATCGCTTGAATTAGTAGCCCTTTCACATCATAGGCGCTGGATGGCACCACAACTTTTAAGCCTGGTACTGAAGCAAAAACGTTGTAGGGTGATTGTGAATGTTGTGCAGCAGCTGAAAAACCTGCACCAATCATGCCGCGTACCACCATCGGAGCTTTGGCCTTACCCCCAAACATGTAGCGAAATTTAGCCGCTTGGTTATAGAGCATGTCGTAACACACACCATAAAAATCCATAAACATTAAATCTGCGACGGGTCTTAAACCTGTTGCCGCAGCACCTGCTGCCATACCAATAATCGCGGATTCGGTAATCGGGGTATCAATGACACGCTCTGAACCAAATTCAGTCCATAAACCTTTGGTTACACCGAGCACCCCTCCAAAACCTTCAAGTTTGTTGTCATCGGTATTTTTACCACCATGTCCACCACGAACATCTTCACCCACAACGATCACACTCGGATCACGGTGCATTTCTAATTCAATCGCTTCTTTAATCGCGTTTCTATAACTTTTATTTGGCATTGTTCTTCTATTCCTTTAGTAAGAGACATAAACGTCTGTGAGCAGTTGTGAAACTTCTGGATATTTAGCTGCACGTGCTTTGGCAACGGCATCATCCACATTTGCTTTGGACTGAGCATCAATCGCATCTAATTTGGCTGGATCAATGTGGTCCTTCACTTTCTCACGGAAGATTTTGAGTGGATCTTTATGCTCTTTGACATAATCGAGTTCTTCTTTGGAACGGATTAACCCTGGATCCCCCTCAAAGTGTCCATAAAATCGGTTGGTCACAGTCTCAATGACACTAGGCCCCTCACCACGACGGGCTCTTTGAATCGCTCTTTGTGCAACGTCATAAACAGCAAAAAAGTCTGTGCCATCTACTTTTTCAGCGGGTAACCCAAAACCTGCTGCCCGACCTGCAATATCTTTACTGCCTACGGCATAATCATGTGCAGTACCTTCACCAAAACCATTGTTTTCAAAAACAAAAATAACAGGAAGATTAAGCACTACCGCCATATTGATCGCTTCAAAAGTCAAACCCTGATTCGAGCCACCATCTCCCGTAAAGGAAAGGCCAATACCGCCTGTTTTTAAAGTTTTCGCGGTTAATGCAGCACCAATTGCTAAAGGAGGACCACCGCCGACAATCCCGTTTGCTCCGAGCATGCCTTTATCTAAATCTGCAATGTGCATTGAGCCGCCCTTACCACGACACAAGCCATCATCTTTGCCAAAAATCTCTAACATCATGGCGTGAATGTCACAGCCTTTGGCAATACAATGCCCATGACCACGGTGGGTCGAAGTAATAAAGTCCTTATCGCTTAAGTTTTCGCAAATACCTACTGCGACCGCTTCTTCACCGCTATAAAGATGAATGAAACCTGGGATATCACCTGTATTATTCTCATCGTGAAGCCGATCTTCAAATTCACGAATATCGCGCATTCTTTTATATGCTGCCAGCAATTGTTCTTCCGTTAATTGCATATCCTTAATCCTTATCAATAACGCTAAAATTAAATCCAAAGCAATAAAACTATTAGCATTTGAATTTTTAAACCGTATATTTATATAAGAATATTTTTAATTATTTTCCTATTAGACTAAAAAAAATATTATATTAAAAACAACACTTACCTTTATAAATCATTAATTTATAATTTTTAAAAAAATAAAAATATTTTAAAGCATTTAAAAAATCATATAAACAAACCTTTAACCAACCTTTATTTAATATGATTATATTTTTGGACTATTTTATAAAATATTATTTTCAAATCAGGATTGAACTGAAAATAAAGTGTAAATTAAAAAACAAGGAATTTTTAAAATGGATTTAAATAATTCAATAGCAAAGGGAAAAAAAATGCGTGGTGCTGAAAAAATGGCACGCATTCCCATTAAAGTACTTCCAACCGAAACGACGCCAAAGAAACCAGAATGGATTCGTAGCAAAATTAGTCAACCTGAAGAAGTACAAGTCATCAAAGATTTACTACGTCAGCAAAAATTGCATACAGTTTGTGAAGAAGCAGCTTGCCCTAATTTACCGCAATGCTTCGGCAGTGGGACAGCCACCTTCATGATTATGGGCGATATTTGTACACGACGCTGCCCCTTCTGTGATGTCGCGCATGGTCGACCGAATGTATTAAATGTAAATGAACCACAACATTTGGCCGAAACTGTGAAAAACTTAGCCCTCAAGTATGTTGTGATTACGTCCGTTGACCGTGATGACTTAACAGATGGAGGTGCACAACATTTTGCGGATTGCATCCGAGAAATACGTAAATCTAGCCCTGATACATTGATTGAAATTTTGGTTCCCGATTTTCGAGGCCGTATGGATGTTGCGCTTAAAATATTGAGTAAGACGCCACCAGATGTCTTTAATCACAATATTGAAACAGTGCCTCGTCTCTACAAAGCAATGCGACCAGGCTCTGATTACCAGCATTCATTGGCTTTACTCAAGAAATTTAAACACTACTGCCCTGATATCCCCACAAAATGCGGTCTTATGGTCGGCTTAGGAGAAGTTGAGGCAGAGGTGATTGTTCTATTAAATGATCTAAGAGACCATGAAGTTGATTACGTCACAATTGGTCAGTATTTACAGCCATCTAGAGCACATGCGCCGATTCATCGGTTTGTTTCTTTGGAAGAATTCGAGCACTACCAACTACATGGTCAATTCTTGCAGTTCAAGAATATCTGGAGTGCACCAATGGTTCGATCCAGTTATTTTGCAGAAAAACAATATTATGGAGAGAAGTCGCCTAAACCCTTTAATAAAATTGATTTATTAGATTCAATTTAATGTTTCGCAGAATCTACAGACTAAATGATTACTAAAATTTGATAGAAAAAAGGAGTGTTTCCTATTAAATTTTTCTTGCAGAGGTAGATAACATCCGCCGACAAAATATAGCTCCATAGGCAGAATGAATAATGCTATTAACGAGCAACGTGACAGAATGACAATGCGATTGCACACGAATAGATCTGTTGCTCAACCATGAAGGAATATGGAATGAATAATATGGAAAGAATAAATCCAGACTTACAAACAACGCATTTAGTCAATCAAGTCGATGTAACTGCAGCTCCACTTCTTCGTCTAGCAAATGAAGAGCCGTTTTCTCTATTCAAACGGTCCATACATCATAGTTATGATGAATTATTAAGAATTGCACATGATTCGGATATGGCAATTGGACTCACTGACCATCAAGGAACTTTGCTATGGACTTGGAGTAGTCGGACCATGTTATCGTCTGCGGAACAAGTCCATTTTGTTGAAGGTGGGCATTGGTCGACCCAAGCTGTGGGCAAGAATGCTATAGGCATGGCACTCAATAGCCACCGTTCTAGCTGTGTTCACTCTCATGAAAATCAGATGAATAGCGTACGGGACTGGGTCTGTTATGCAGCTCCAATCATTGATCCAACGTCTAACCAATTTCATGGTGTCATCAACCTTTCGACGAAATATAAAAAACATACGCCTTTAGGCATTTTAGCGGTTGAGCGCTGTGCCGATCTGGTCCGCCAATCGCTTTTAATCGAACAAAAAAATATATTGTATATTAGTGCATTAGGTACACCAAAAGTAGTATTCAACCGAACACCCTTGGTGTTAACGCACCGCCAAATAGAGATCTTATGTATTTTGGCATTACGCCCGAATGGGATTAGTTTAGATGAACTGCATTACGCCTTGTATGGCGACCGCGATGTGAGTGTAAAAACCCTGAAAGCAGAGTTATCTCAACTTCGTAATTTACTGCCCAACTGCATCGATTCACGAATATACAAATTAACGTGTGAAGTTGAATGTGATTTCTTAAAAGCTGAACATTCATTAAATGCTGGATTTTTAGCGAGCACTTTTTCTTTGTATAAAGGCAGTTTTTTAGTTAAAACGGAGAGTCCTTTTCTCTGCGCTTGGAGAGAAAGTTTTGATGCTCGCTTAAGCCACTTGATTTATCAATTGCAAGACATTGATCAGCTATTAAAAATTATTGGTTACTTGCCAGAGCGAAGTGATGCTGTCCTGCGTTTGTTTGAGTTACTGCCCCAAGACAGTATCTATCATGAACGTTTTTCAAAATTTATTTAAAAAGTTTGGGACGGAAATCAGTTGGATGTGCTGTTAGAAACAGCTTATTTTTCACAACTTGAGATTGGGTTTCTAAAGTTTCATCTAAGAATCTGGTTAGTAACCCAAACAAGGTGCCTTAACTTATTGAAAGACTAACCTGTTATTAGGCAAAACTTTTATCGAAGTGATGCCTTAAATCTGAGCGATTCGTTAGAACTTTGAACTTTGGTACACCAAATCCCTGTGCACACTTTAAGAGCAATAAATCAAACTCTACTTTAAACAACTTCCGTTTGGCCTACCTGATGATAAGCACGATTAAAATAAACCAAGCTCTGATCTTGCTCACTTTGTTGAATCGCAACAATGCGACAGATAAAAATGGTATGCGTACCTACTTCTTGAACTTGATCAATTTCACAATCAAAATTCACCAAAGCATCTTTTAATACAGGTGCTCCTGTTTCCAGCTCTGTCCAAACACCATGTTGAAAGCGTTCTTCAGAGCTCAGTTTGGATGCAAACACATTAGAAATATGCTCATGCTGTGCACCTAAAACATTCACCGTTAAAATCTTATTTTCAACAAAATGTGTATGTGAGCGAGAAGCTTTATTCATGCAGACCAACAAAGTCGGTGGTGTATCCGTAACACTACACACCGCAGATGCAGTGAAACCATGACGATCAGACATGCCTGCCGTAGTCACAACACTCACTGCGCTGGTTAACGAAGACATTGCATTTCTAAAGTCTGTTGCTTCAATCATCTTTTTGTTCCTAAATTGAACCGTACATTGTGTTTAGATTTGGCTATACCATGCGATTCGCATCATATAACCACGGACTTAAAATGTGTACTGAATAAAACAGGTACTGTTGAACTTGAAAGTGAGCTACCCAATTCATCTCATGGGTAGCTCTTTAACCTTAGGCGATAGATGCGTATGATGTCGCAAGTTCTTTACGAATAATTTCAGCACCTGCACTTAAGGCATTCAGTTTGCCACGCGCTACTTCGCGTGCCAAAGGTGCCATACCGCAGTTAGTTGAAGGATAAAGCTTATCTGCATCAACAAACTGAAGTGCTTTACGCAATGTATTTGCCACTTCTTCAGGTGTTTCAATGCTGTTGGTTGCAACGTCAATCGCACCAACCATGACTTTTTTACCACGAATCAATTCAATCAAATCCATCGGCACACGTGAGTTTTGGCATTCGAGTGAAATAATATCAAGCTTAGATTTTTGCAGTTTAGGGAATGATTCTTCGTATTGACGCCATTCATTGCCTAAAGTTTGTTTCCAATCAGTATTGGCTTTAATACCATAACCGTAGCAAATGTGTACCGCAGTTTCACATTTCAAACCTTCAAGTGCACGTTCTAAAGTTGCAATACCCCAGTCATTCACTTCATCAAAGAATACATTAAATGCGGGTTCATCAAACTGGATAATGTCAACGCCTGCGGCTTCTAACTCTAAAGCTTCTTGGTTAAGGATTTTGGCAAATTCCCAAGCCAGTTTTTCACGGCTTTTGTAGTGACCATCGTACAGGGTATCGATCATAGTCATTGGACCAGGTAGTGCCCATTTAATTGGCTGTGTGGTCTGGCTACGTAAAAACTTGGCATCATCAACAAATACAGGTTGCTTACGAGATACTTCACCCACAACAGATGGCACACTGGCATCGTAACGATTACGAATTCGCATTGTTTCACGTTTTTCGAAATCGACACCCTCAAGATGTTCAATAAACGTGGTCACAAAGTGCTGACGCGTTTGCTCACCATCAGAAACAATATCAATACCTGCTTGCAACTGTTCATGTAACGATAAGCTTAAAGCATCGCGCTTGGCTTGAAGCAGTTCTTCACCTTCAAGTTTCCAAGCGGACCACAGTTTTTCAGGTTCTGCAAGCCAAGAGGGTTTCGGTAAGCTGCCAGCTGTTGATGTTGGTAATAAAATTGCCATTTTAAATCTTCTATCTCTAAATTCTGTTTCGGGTTAATTAAGCAGCGTTACGCTCTACGTTGTAGTTCTTAGCCCATTGCTCAAGAATGTCTTGATACGGCTTAATAAAGTTCTCTTCCGTCCATTTACCTTGTTTGACTGCAAGCTGACCACGCTCAACACGGTCATAGACAATACGCGTCAATGAGTAATCTGGGTACTCTAGACTTGCCTGATAAACTTGCGCTGCTGATGAATTTGCATTGTAAATTTCAGGGCGATAAATCTTTTGGAAGGTTTCCATGGTGCTAATCGCGCTGATCAGTTCAAAATCTGTGTAATCACGCAGTAAATCACCCGCAAAATAGAATGCTAAAGGTGCAACACTGCCTTTAGGCATAAAGAAGCGAACCTGTAAGCCCATTTTGTGGAAATACTCATCGGTACGTGAGTACTGATCTTGCTTATATTCAACACCCAAAATAGGATGCTCATTGGTGGTACGGTAATATTTACGTGCGGTTGAAACACTCAAACAAATTACAGGTTTTTGATTAAACTCAGCTTTAAACGTCTCAGAGTTCACAAGGTACTGATAAAGCTTGCCGTGTAAATCTCCAAAACCTTCAGGTGCATAAGAGGGTGAGTTCTCTTTATTATGTTCTTTCAATACCACGCTGAAATCATAGTCACGCACATAAGATGAGAAGCTATTGCCAATCATACCTTCAATACGCTGATTGGTATGATGATCGGTAATGGTGCTTTTCAGCATTTCGATAATCGGGAAAGTTTGACCATTGCCTTCAATATCTAAATCCGCAGAAATAATATCAATGTCCAATGAGTAACGATCACCGTTTGGATTGTCTGCTTGCGCTAAAGCATTGAAACGATTATTGATCATTCGAAGCGTGTTACGTAGATTCTGCTCACGGCTTTCACCACGCGCTAAGTTAGCAAAGTTAGTTGTTAAACGTGTGCTATCTGCTGGTTGATAGTTTTCATCAAAACGAATGCGTTTGATTGAACATGCAAACTCTTTACTCATGGTGATTGTCATCCTAATTTTTGAGATTAAATCTAAATTGCTTGAATGGTGTAATTTATACCGCAACCACTACATGAATAAAAATGATTTTGTCTCAGTCAAAAGTGAGTAAAATTCATGTTTAATATTACAATCCTTCCCGATTGGATAGGGTTTGCATGAAAGAACCTATTATATTAATAATTACTTAATTTATATAAAACAACAATTTATATTATTAAATCATTAATTATTGAATATAAAATCAACTAAAAAAAGCGACTAAAAATTACTGCTTTAGATGTAAATTTCATCTCATTCAAACCAAGGAGATGAATGAAATGATTTATTTTTATTACACGATTTAAGCAATTTTCACATCATGCTTAAGAATTTGTCACTTATTGATAGTTCATAACTTTTAGAAACCATGCTTTGATTAAATGCAAAATGGTGTGTCTAATTCGGGTGCAGACCCATGAATTTAGAGTGCGATACGAAATGAAACTCATGATCTAAGTAATCGCATTTGGGCGAACCGACTTTATTTCCCAGCATTCGTTAGCTCATCCATGGTCATGATAAATGCAGAATTATACTGGCTCAGCTAAATAAGCGGCTATTTCATCTGCCGTTTGTCTCGCTGTTCGAGACACGCCAATTAAAGTC
Source organism: Acinetobacter sp. NigerLNRRAM0016 (assembly GCF_054112845.1). NCBI lineage: Bacteria > Pseudomonadati > Pseudomonadota > Gammaproteobacteria > Moraxellales > Moraxellaceae > Acinetobacter > Acinetobacter sp. NigerLNRRAM0016. The sequence goes on along the minus strand of NZ_JBSYVT010000006.1, from coordinate 46,705 downwards.
GCAGATGCCATCCCCGTCCATTCACCATAACCGACTAACCACAAGTTAGGTACTTTCATCGAGCGACCATTTTCCACAACGACAGTCTGATTGGGTTCTACAATATCAAGACTTTTCAGATGGTTGAGTGCGGGCTTGAACCCTGTACACCAGATCACGGCGTCAACGGCTTGCTTCGAAGTATCGGACCAAATCACGCCATTTTGCTCAAAAGACAAAAAGGGTTCCCTGCTATGTAATACACCTCGTGCTCTTGCATCTTTAACCGTGTCAATCATGACAATATCTCCCAGACCTCCAACAGGCTGATCAATGCTGCGACCTTCTTGTTGTGCTTTTAAACGCTCGGTTGCGCGAAGGAACAGCACCCGACCATCGACATCGTCTGCAAGAAACTGCGGAGGTGTCATAGTTACCCAAGTGGTTTCCGCGACTTTAGAAACCTCGGCAAGAATTTGCGCACCTGAATTTCCACCACCGATCACTAAAACACGTTTATTTTTAAAGGGTTCCGCATTCACATAATCAGCAGAATGCAATTGTAACCCTTCAAAACTTTCAACACCCTGATACTTAGGAATATAGGGCTGTCCCCAAGTCCCCGTTGCACTCACGACCGCCTTTGCTCTCCAATAGCGATCGCCCGCATAAACATTCAAGTTACCCTGCTGCTGTTCAAGATGATCGACTTGTACTGGGCGCACGACAGGAAATTGATAGCGCTGCTCATATGCGGTCAAATAGGCAATCACTTCATCACGGGTTGGGTAAGTGTCTGCTGTTGTGGGCATCATCCAGCCCGACAATGAACTCCATGTATTCGGGGAAAATAAACGAAGCGACTGCCAAGCATGTAACCATGCCCCGCCTGCACGTTGCTGATTATCTAAAATAATGAATGAAATCTTTTTGCGTTTTAAGAAGTAAGCTGTTGATAGTGCTGCTTGTCCACCGCCAATAATGACGACATCAACCTCAGCCTGTAGTTGCGCCAAAACCTTTCTCCTTAAAACATGTCAATTATCATTCAATGCACGGTCTTTTTCTTCGACTTTGCTCTTGGAATTATAAGCGATTTAATGACAACACATCTCCATTGATTCCCTGCAAAAAGCATCACCTATGTGAAATAGAAAAATAGAAATCAGGCAAATAAAGTCACCTGCTGTCCTGCAACCCCATTCTGAATACAGGTTTGCATATACTCAGCATAGACCGATAACTTTTCATAAATATGCTCGGCATAAAACATATCTTCGACCAGTTGCTTGGCTTGCGTTGGACTATAACGACCACTGACAGATAGCAACTGTGCATTAAGTCTGGAGAACTTTTCACACAATTCGATATAGTCTTGATCTTTGTTTTTAAATAATAACTGACGCATGTTTAATTCAGCACAGTTCATGATTTTGTCCGATGGATCAGTGGAAATAAGATGAATCTTGATCTTAAAAAACTGTTCAACAGCCGCAATCTTTTCGGCATCTAGCTTTAAGTCAGTAATTGCATAAATCTGAGTCACATCTGCTCGGCACAAAGCAGTCAGTAAAGCGTAATAGAAAAATTCAACCTCATCCAAGTCGGTATTATGCAAATCGAGATAGATATTCAGGGCTTGTAGCACATCATCCATTTTGATGTGCAGCTTTTTCTCTGCCTGATAATAGCGGTTTAATACATTGAGTACAGGTGCAGTCGCTTGGCTATGATAGATGGTGATTTGATTTAAATTCCCCTGAATAAAAGGCGCAAACAAGTAAGCCAAACTCGACTGCTCAGGCTGAATGGCCGACTGCACGATATAATCAACTTTCGCCTTGGAAAGTTCACGGAGCACTTTCGCACGCAGCAGCGTTGCTTCTAGATTCACAAATTTCTGCGCCAATTTCTTTTGCAGTTTTTCTGAAAATACACCTAGCTCGATCAGCTCAGGAATTCTATTCAGATTCTCTGTAACAAACATTTCCGTATCATCCAGATTCATTCTTGTTTGTTATTTTGATTCTTTTAGCAATGAACTGTAGCTACAGAATCGTACTGTCTGAATATAACAGAGTTATTTTATACCTTCTCTCTGTTATATTTTTTATGACGTGTTCTTGTACCTACATCTTGAATGGTACGTCCTGCAAAATCTGGATAATTATTCAAAGTAGGTAGTTTTGATGAAACGATCTATAATTTTACTTAACACTGAAATCAACAGTGTTGGTTTAGTCAATCTCAGAACTCTATCTCTGCAAAGGGGGTTCCTATGAGCCTCGGTTTAACCGCACTCGAACTCGCTCGCATTCAATTTGCCTTTACCGTTTCTTTTCACATTATCTTCCCTGCGACGTCCATTGGCTTAGCCTGTTTTCTGGCGCTGCTGGAATGGAAATGGCTGCGTACGCAAAACCCGATTTATAAAGATCTGTTTAAATACTGGATCAAAATTTTTGCAGTCGCCTTTGCCATGGGTGTGGTCTCAGGCATTGTCATGGCCTATCAGTTCGGAACCAACTGGAGTGAATTTTCCCGTATTGCCGGTTCGGTCACGGGTCCATTACTGACCTATGAAGTGTTGAGTGCCTTTTTCTTAGAGGCTGGCTTTCTCGGCATTATGCTCTTTGGCTGGGGACGTGTCGGTCCGAAAGCCCATTTTTTTGCTACTCTAATGGTCGCGATTGGGACCTGTATTTCCATGTTCTGGATTTTATCGTCCAACAGCTGGATGCAAACTCCGCAAGGCTTTGCCATCGAGAACGGCATTATCGTGCCCTCTGACTGGTGGGCAATTGTGTTTAACCCCTCCTTCCCTTATCGCTTCGCGCATATGGCAACCGCAGCATTTCTCGTTTCTTCCTTATTGGTGGTTGGGACAGCCGCATGGCACTTATTCAAAGGGCGTCGTGATGTGCTGGTGAAAAAATCCTTCTCGATGGGACTGTGGATGGTGCTCGTAACGTCTTGCCTGCAAGTGGTCATTGGTGATCAGCATGGTTTAAATACCCTAGAGCATCAGCCAACTAAATTGGCTGCGATTGAAGGTCATTGGGACACCAATCATGACCATGGCATGCCGTTACTGCTATTTGCTTTACCGGATATGGAAAATGAACGCAATAACCTAGAGGTGGGCATCCCGAATTTAGGCAGCTTAATTCTAACTCACTCCATGGATGGCAAAGTCACAGGCTTAAAAGACTTCGCTCCTGAAGATCGTCCCCCTGTACCCGTAGTGTTTTGGAGTTTCCGCGTCATGGTGGGACTCGGCATGCTGATGGTATTGATGTCACTGACTGCTTTATGGCTACGTAAACAAAACCGCTTATATGAAAGCCGCTGGTTTCATCGCTTTGCAACCTTTATGGGGCCTACAGGTTATATCGCCTTACTCGCAGGCTGGGTCACGACTGAAGTCGGCAGACAGCCTTGGGTAGTCTATGGCGTGATTCGTACCCAACATGGTCTGTCGCATACCGTCACCGCTGAACAAGTCGGTCTGAGTCTGATCATTTTTGTACTGGTCTATACCGTGGTTTTCGGTACAGGCATCTACTACATGCTGAAATTAATCAAATCAGGTCCCGTGCATATTGACAGTGTCGATTCGCAACTTGCAGGTCCAGGACATTTTAAAACCCCTATGCGTCCCTTAAGCGCTGTCGATGAAGCAATTGATGGCTCAGCAAGCCAAACACCTTCGAATCAGGAGAAACATCATGATTGATCTTGCATTAATCTGGGTCGGGATTATTGGCTTGGGCGTCTTAATTTACGTGGTGATGGATGGCTTTGATCTAGGGATTGGCATCTTGTTTCCATTTATTTCAGGACAACCCGAACGAGATGTGATGATGAATACTGTTGCCCCAGTCTGGGATGGCAATGAAACGTGGATGGTGTTGGGTGGCGCAGGTTTATATGCTGCCTTCCCACTGGTCTATTCCACCGTGCTATCCGCCTTATATTTACCGATCATTTTTATGCTTATGGCTTTGATTTTCCGTGGTGTAGCATTTGAATTCCGTTTTAAAGCTCATCGCAGTAAACCCTTGTGGGATCAAGCCTTTATTTGGGGTTCATTCTTCTCCAGCTTTTTTCAAGGGGTCATTCTGGGTGCATATATTCAAGGGATTGAAACCCAAAATGGCATTTACAGTGGTGGTCCACTCGACTGGCTGACCCCTTTCGCTTTGTTTGTGGGCTTAGGAGTGGTCATCATGTATAGCGCATTAGGTTGCGCATGGCTCATCATGAAAACTGAGGCCGATTTACAAACCAAAATGTACGCGCTGATGCCGAAGCTCATTATGATTTTATTGATTGTATTTGGCGCAGTCAGTATCTACACCCCCATCAGCCATCCTGAAATTGCACAGCGCTGGTTTAGCCTGCCAAATCTAATCTATTTCAGCCCTGTACCTGTTTTGGTGCTGGTCTGCTCTGGATTTATTTTGAAAGCATGTACGCAGCGCAAAGATAAGCAACCCTTTGTCTTAACGCTGGGACTGGTATTTGTGGCCTTTACAGGATTTGTAATTAGTTTATGGCCCTACATCATTCCGCCTTCGGTTTCCATCTGGCAAGCAGCAGCACCTGAATCCAGCATGAAGTTTGCATTGGTCGGTGCTGTGATTCTGATTCCGATTATCCTGACTTACACCTTTATGTCCTACTGGGTATTCCGTGACAAAGTGCGTATTGGTGATGAAGGCTATCATTAAGCAAGGTGAAGCTGATGAAAAAAATGCAAAATCGTTTAAGCCCCATAGCATGGTTCATATTATTATGGTGTTTTGGCTTTTTGTCCCTAGGCTTAATTGCAGGATTTTTTAGACTGCTGCTGAGCCTAGCCTATTAAAAACGTACTGAATAAAACTTTGGATAGCGGTGCAATCACGGCTATCCCTTTCTCATATGAGCATGACACTTTATGTATAAATCAGAACAACTTGCCTTAAGCCTCAAACATCTGATTGAAACAGGGACATGGCAAGCACATGAGAAACTGCCCTCTTTAAGGCAGCAAGTCGAAATTTCGGGCTTTAGCTTAATTACCGTGATGAATGCCTATCAGGAACTGGAAGCACAAGGGCTGATCTATTCCAAAGAAAAACTAGGCTACTTTATTGCTGAAAATCCTGTGCAAGCGGCTCTCGCTAAAAAAGTGGTTGTGAATGACAAAATTGAAATTAACTCACTGGTGTTTCGTTATTTAAAATCGATTCAATCGGAAAAAATTGTGCCTTTGGGCAGTGCGTTCCCGAATAGCCAACTACTTTATTCTCCTAAACTGATGCAGACTTTGGCGCAACAGGCAAAATACCGCATTGGTTATGAGCAAATGCCAAGCCTACCACCGGGTAACTACGAGCTGCGCAAGCTGATTGCACAGCGTTACTGCATGCAAGGCATTCCCACCGATCCTTCGGATATTGTGATTACTTCAGGTGGACTGGATGCGTTAAATCTATCCTTAAGAGCCATGACCCAAGCAGGTGACTATATTCTGCTACAAGAAACCGTGTTTTACGGTGCATGGCAAGCAGCGGAAAATCTGGGTTTAAAAGTCATTACCATTCCAGAACATCCTGAACATGGCTTAGATCTGGACGCCTTTCAAAAAGCCATTAGCACTTATCCCATTAAAGTTTGTTTGCTGATGCTAAACAGCCAGAACCCTATTGGCTTTACCGTCAGTGATGAAATCAAATTTGAACTGGCGAAGCTGCTGCATCAACATGAAATTTATCTGATTGAAGATGATGTCTATGAAGAGCTTTATTATGATCAGAAAAAACCACTATCTATGAAATATTATGACCAGCAAAATCTGGTGTTGCACTGCTCTTCCTTTTCCAAAACCTTGGGCGCAGGCTTTCGTATTGGTTGGGTCTATGCGGGGAAGTTTTCGGAGCATGTCCAGCATTTACAATTGATGAGCACCATTTCGGTTAACTCCTTCATTCAAAATGCACTGGTGGATTATCTCTCGCATCGTCATTATGAGAAACATTTAAAAGGATTACGTACAACCTTAAAACGACTTAAAAATCAATATTATCAGTATCTCAGCAAGCACTTACCTGAAAATTGTACCGCGCATTATTATCCTTCAGGTTATTTTCTGTGGCTAACACTACCTGAAAATGTAGACAGCAGCCGCATTTATGAAAAAATGATTCAGAACGATGTGGGTATAGCCCCAAGTCTTCTGTTTTATCGCAAAAATAAAAAGCAGAACCACATCCGTATCAACTGTTCCTTTGAAATGAATGCAACCATCATTCAAGCGCTCAATCTCTTAATTGAACAGATTACAGAGATGCAGTCCTGAACTGCATCCTTGAATCAAGTGCAATTTAGGGAGTCGCTAAAGTTCAGTTAGGCGGACTCTTTTAAGGCAAAGTAATTTCCAAAAGCAACTTCCAATTGCAACGAACTTTATTGGGTTAGATCCTAAGGATTCTTAAGCCTTGTGGTTTACTGTAAAACGTATTCCCAAATTACAAAGCCAATAAAAAAACCTAGAAATGAATATATGGTGATGATAAAAAATACAAACCATGCCTTATTTTTTTTAAATAAAAAATCCATCGATTCTTGCTCATAACTCATATTTATTATTATTTTAAGCGTCAGATTAAGGAAGTGTAGGTACAGTTTCGGAAGAAAAAATATAACAGATACTGCCAAACAATATATTTGCTGATTCAACATTTATAGACTCGCCTAGCACACCTGCATATATCTATTCTAAAAAATCACACTGTCATACGTTATTTGAGCAAATAGCATCTTCTATTCCCCCAAATAAAAAGCCCGCTTAAGCTGAACACTCAAGCAGTCTGAGTAAACCTAAAAATCTAGATTTAGAAATTCACAGTCCATGAGAATTGTGCTGAACGCGGCGCACCAAGGAATAAATAATCATCTCCAGCGAAGCTACCTACATCACGCCAGTATTTTTTATTGAACAAATTATCCACATTTAGACGCAAGGTATTGTCATAACCATAGGCACGGAAGTTATAAGCCGAACCCACATAAAATACGGTATAACTCGGAACTTTGACCGTTCCTGCCTTATTGGCATATTTGCTGCTGCTGTACTGCATACCCGCCAATAGGCGTAAACCTTCAACTTGTGGCAAGCTATAGGAAAGATGGCTTGCGAAACGGACAGTCGGTACATTCTGAGTTTGATGCCCTTGATATTCTGCAACATCAATTCCAGTTAGACGCGAACGAGTCAAAGCCAAAGTTGACGTCATATCTAAATTTTTCGCCAAACGACCTTGCAAACCTAATTCCAAACCTAAATTATGTTGTTCACCTTCGGACAGATAATAATTATCCGAATTAACATATTGATTATCTTGTTTTAAATCAAACACGGCTGCGGTAAACAACAACGCCTGCCATTGTTGTTTGATTCCCAATTCATATTGGGTTGAATGCACTGGGGCTAGAATCTCACCTGCATTACCTACGATACCTTTAGCCTCATTACCAAACGCTGTCCACGGTGCCTGCCCACCATCACTTAAGCCTTTGGCATAAGATGCATAAACATGGGTACGTTCCCACGGTTGATACATCACTGCCATTTGCGGCAAGAAACGGTTAAAGTTGGTATCGCGAATTTGACTACCATCCGCTGCATAAGCTTGTTCATTTAAATGCAGCAACTTACCGCCTAACAGCACTGACCATTGCGTATTAAAGTCAATTTGATCCAACAGGTTTAAAGCAGTTTGTTCACTATTTAATGATTTGTAATGATTGCCTAAGATTTTTTTACTCGGAATATATTCAATAGGGTCACTATTAATATTTCCAGTGGCTTCAAAATCTTCACTTACACGATCAAAAATCGCATCATATTGGGCATGGCGTTTATAGGTTTGAGACAATTCTAAACTCAGATGATGTAGCCAAGTTCCCGTATTAAACTGACCGTTTAAACCTGTTTTCACTTGATTGGTCAAATAGGTGTCATTAGGACTCTGGAAATCATAAATATCGTAATTGCCATTTTGGTCAAAGGTATTGCCTAATACTGTTGAATATTCACAAATGCTTCCATAAGAACACCCCCATGGAAATGCTGAATAGTCATCCACCACCACACGGCTATGTGATGCTGCCAAATTTGCTGCCCAGTTATCATTCAACTGGTAGCTGTATTTCAAACCTGTATTAAAGCTTTCATTGGTGACTGGTTTGCCCCAGCTTTGATAACCCAGCAAACGGTCCGAATCCACACCTGTCGGCACTGTCGTGCCATCAAGTAACTGATAACCTGGTACAGAACGTTGACGCTGACGTTGTGATTCAATATCAAATTCAAGTTTTGAACGATCTGAAACTTTCCAGTCCAAAGCCAAAGAGCCAAACAGTCGCTGACCATCCGCATGGTCTACATAAGGATGGATTTCTTCTTTTGCAACATTAAGGCGATAACCGAACTGTTGTTTATCTCCGAATAAACCACCCAGATCAGTGGCTACACGATTACCGCCATGACTATCCCCTTCTACAGTAATAGAACGAATATCTTGAGGACGTTTGGTAACGTAGTTGACAACCCCTGCTGGCGTCGACATGCCACTTTGCACCGCACTGATGCCCTTTAAAATTTCGACCTGCGCTTTGTTTTCAAGGGCAACGTTTTGCTCACCGCGCAACAAGTTCCCGTTCATGAGATAACTTGAGCCTGCATTTAAGGAAAAACCACGCATCACGAAGTTCTGATAATAACCAATCGGAGCGTAACCATCGCCAACTGCCGCATCATTCTTCACCACATCCGCTAAGGTTTTGGCATGCTGATCCGCAATACGCTCTGCGGTCACGCTACTAATCGAGGCTGGAATTTCCGCAATGGTTTGCTGGGTAAAACCTGATAAATTCACCTTCGGTTGATAATATGCCGTCTGTGCAGTTTCCGCAGTTACGGTAATGGTCGCCAGTTGCTGTGTATCATTTTCATCTGCCGCATGCGTAGCTGCTGAACTGAGTCCCAAACATGAAAATGAACCTACAGCCAGCAATGCTTTTTGTAATCGAGAAAATGAAAATGGATACGTATTCACAGTAGATGCCTAACCCCAAAAGATAATCGTACAGTCAAAATTTGCGGGCATGAGTATTCACAATTTTTAAGCATTGAACAATGCTTTTCTGCGACATATTTCAGGTTTTTTCTGCATGCTTTTGCAGTGCGTTGCTGCGCACTAAATTCGACTCAAGCATAACGCTCAAAACTGGGTTTAAGATTATTTTGTATCATCCTACAAACGTTGGAAAATGTTTTGAATACTTTGAATAAACCACGTGCGCGCTTCCAAGTCATCGCGATGGTTATACCAATTGGCACTGACATTAAATGGTTTTAGCGCAAATGGCAGTTCAAACACATTTACCTCACTATTGCGTGCATAAACTTTTGCCGCACGCGAAGGCAGCGTTACCAACAATTCGGAGCTAGTGACCACATCTTGCAGTACACTGAAATGTGGCAGTTCGAGCATAATATTTCGCTTCAAGCCCAATTCTTTCAGTTTCTGATCAATTTCAATATGCCCTGTAGAGGACTTAATTGCGGCATGTTTTTCTTGCAGGTATTGTTCCAGACTTAACTGATGTTGCACCCGTGGATGCTGTTTATGCGCAATACACATATAGCGTTCTTCGAATAAATTACGCGATTCAATTTTCGGCATTACGGTGTAACTACTGTTAAATACTGCAACATCTAAAAAGCCCTCAACCAACCACTCCTCAACTTTATTGGATTGAATTTCCTCAATTTCAATCTTCATAAAGGGAGCTTCTTTCGCAAGAAACTGAATCAGAAATGGCAACAAACAGATTTCGCCCAAATCCGATAAACCCAAGCGAAAGACGCGTTTCGAAGTTTTTGGGTTAAATTCTTGCGAAGCGGTAATTGCTTTTTCAATCTCGGAAATCGATTGTCTAAAACTTGGATATAAGCTTTGCGCCAATTTGGTTGGCTTGACCCCAAACTTATCGCGCTCAAATAAAGGATCATTTAAAAATTTACGTAACCGATTTAAATTATAGGTTACTGAAGGTTGGCTGAGGTTCAAACGTTCCGCAGCATGACTAATATTCTTGGTTTCATAAATAATAATAAAGACTTTAATCAGACTCAGATCAATCAATTTATCTCTTCCATAAAATTAGGGAGACTGATTCGCCTCCCTATGTCCCTTTAGGCTTGTACTGCTTTTGCTTCTAATCTTGTTTTTTTCAATCGTAGGTGAATGGTGGTCACACTCATCACTGCAATCATACAAGGGATTGCCAAGGCAATGAAATTATAATTAATCGGCAAACTCAGGCTAAGCAACCAACCACATAAGATTGGTCCTAAAATTGCACCCAGTCGTCCTACACCCAATGCCATGCCTAAACCCGTTGCACGAATATTGGAGGAATAAAATTGCGACATATACGCCAATAACAAGATTTGCCCACCAATCGAAGCTGCACCCGCAACCGCAATACAAAGATACAGGACCACCATTGGCAAGCTGTAGCTGAGTAAAAATAAGGCAACGGCTCCACTGAAAAATAAGGTACACAATACCTTCGCTAAATTGAAACGGTCTGCCAAAAAGCCGCCACAAATTGCACTCAACATTCCACCAATATTCAGTGCCAGTAAGAAGACCAAACTGGTCGATAAATCATAACCTGCTTCAACCATTAATTTTGGTAGCCAGTTGCCTAAGGCGTACACCAAAACCAGTGCCATAAATACACTACCCTAAAACAAGAGCGTAATCGGTCCACGATTTTCACTAAACAAATCTTTCACTGGGGTTTTAGAAGCTGCTTGATTGTTCTGATGCAGACTGATTTCAGTTTGCGCGTTATAGCTTACAGTGTTATCAATCTGCTTTAAAATGTGAAGGTCTGATTTTTGCAGCAACACCATCCAGCGACTTCATTTGCGGTACTCAGCAAATGGCTTCAGGTATTACTGTACAAGTCTTCACCACGGGTCGTGGTACACCGTATGGTTTAGCCGCTGTGCCTGTGATTAAAATGGCGAGTCGTAATACCATTGCCAATCGTTGGTATGACCTGATTGATATTAGTGCGGGTGATATCGCCATTGGTAAACGCAGTATTGAACAAGTGGGTTGGGAACTGTTTGAACTCATTCTTCAAGTGGCGAGTGGTGAGAAGAAAACTTGGTCAGATCACTGGGGCATTCACAACTCGCTCGCGGTGTTCAACCCTGCGCCTGTGACCTAAACTTTATGGGGTTAAAAGCATCTTTTGCTGAGATCTTGCTTTTAACCCATCCACCTCAGAAATAGGATCGATCTGTTTATGTTGCAAAACACGCTGAGTAGCACAAATGCAGTGGCTAAAGCATTGCTCTGTCTCATGACCTCGGCTTTGCTGTTTTCCATTATGGGGGTATGCATTCGTTTTGCTTCAGAAACGGTCGATAACCCAACGGTGGTGTTCTTTAGAAATGCCGTTGGACTATTTATATTTATACCCATGCTGTTGAAGCATGGGTTTAGTTTTATTAAAACCGATAAATTATGGATGCATACTTGGCGCAGTATCGTCGGGCTGGCAGCCATGTATGGCTTTTTTTATGCGATTGCCCATCTTAAATTATCCAATGCGATGGTATTTAGTTATTCCTCTCCTATTTTCATTCCCTTAATCGCTTATTTCTTTCTAAAAGAACGCATTAGCAAAGGCATGATTATCGCTGCGGTGGTTGGCTTAATAGGGGTTCTGCTGGTGGCGAAACCCGATCAAGGGGTATTCAATGCCATCTCATTCATTGGTTTAGGCGCATGTTTCCTCTCTGCAATGGCATTTGTGACCGTACGCGCTTTAACCAATACTGAACCTCCTGAACGGATTGTGTTTTATTTCTGTATTTTTGGCACACTAATTTCTTCGATTCCCATGTACTGGCACTGGCGTGTATTCACCATTAAAGAACTAGCGCTACTGATTACGGCTGGGCTGTTAGCCAACATCAGCCAACTTTTTATGTCCTATGCCTATAGCCTTGCACCTGCTGGGCAAATTGGACCCATGAATTACATCGCGATAATTTTTGCAGGCATTTGGGGCTTTGTTTTCTGGCACGAAATTCCAGACCTGTACAGTATTTTAGGCATTTCGATTATTTTAATGGCCATTTTAGGTTGCAATCCAACCATCACCGCTAAAGTGAAACAGCTCATCAAATCCTAAACCATCTATTGAATCATACGACTCTTAGCTTGCACTATAGTAATCAAAAAAAACTAGACTCAGCTCAATGGGCCAAGTCTAGGATTTATATAGAATAAAAGCTGAGTGTGTAAGCAATTACCTGCTTGATTGATATCAAGCTAAAACCTAGTAACCACGCACAATATCCACTTCATTCAATAATTGCTTACCCGCCATAACATGCTGATCGTTTTGAACGATCTGCTGCACCACCACATTTAAGTCGGCATGTGAAGCAATATGTGGTGTCACCACAATATTGGGATGATGCCACAATGGATTCTCTGGGCTTAAGGGTTCTTGTTCAAACACATCTAAAATTGCCCCTCGTAAATGGCCCGAATCGAGCGTAGCCAATAAATCTGCCGTATTGAGATGCCCACCCCGTCCAGTATTGATAATTGCCGCGCCTTGAGGGAGTAACTCAAACGTTTTAGCCGAAAGGATATTTTTGGTTTCTGCAGTGAGCGGCAGCAAATTAATGAGCACTTGTGGATGTTGAATAAACGCTGCAAATTCATCTTTACCTGCAAAAGTCTGTACACCCTCTAAATTCTTGGCTGAATTCGACCACCCCACCACGGGATAACCCATATCGCGGAGTTTTAGTGCAATATGATGACCCAGTTCCCCTAGCCCCATAATGCCCACACAGAATTCTGATGAAGGTCGCTGCGGAAGTTGTTGCCAAATCATCTGTTGATTTTTTTTCAAATAACGATCGAAATAGCGTTGGAAATACAAAATCCCCCAAAGCAAATAGTTCAGCATGGCTGACTTGTGGCTACTGTCGACAATACGGCAGACTTTATATTTGCCATCCAGTGCCTGAATGTTCAAATGCTCAACCCCTGCTGCCATGGAATGCACTAATTCCAAATTAGGTAAATCCAATAATTTATCTACATTCGGAAACCAGCACGCTGCTGTAGTTGCATCCTGTGCCCTGATATCATCCATGCCGCAATAACTATCTGGTGGTGCATATTTTTTAAATGCATCCCATACAATATTCTCAATAGCGGGGATATCCGTCGCGATGACAATCATTCACTTTCTCCTTGTGAGTTTAAGTTCTATCTAAACTTATTCTTTTGCTTCAAACCGTTACTTTAAAATTCAAGCTAGATACACCAGATCAGGCATGAGCAATCCTTCGGGAGTATCTAGCCAGACAAAGAATTTCATTCTTAAACAGCATTTGGTTATATACAAATGCAATATTATTAAACCAGTAAGCATAAATAGCTTAGGCTATTTACAAACAGATAAATACTGTCGCATCTAGTCTTTACATCATCCCAGCCTTCTTGGGACAGTCATTGTATGACATCTAAAATGCAGGATTTGTGCATAGCAGACATTTCTCGTGTCCTTATGGTTTTCGTTATAAAGCTTGATTTTTTCTATTTATTCAAATCACCACGATGTAGCTTCAAGGCATTAAAAAAGAATTCAATATGAAATCGCACATACCATTTATTTAGATTTAACGATCTGGATGAAACCTGAGAATGCTATTCAAGATTAATCACGTAATTTGTCATTTTCTATATCAAGTGTCTTGGTTCAAAGACTGATCATCCTATTTGTTCATACGTTGCATAAATCACTGGAGAGTTATCATAATTGCTTGCAATTTGGGCATTACTTTAACTTTACAAAGCCTTTTAAAATCATTATTTTGACCGAGTTATAGATGGGTATCGAAATTTAGATATCTCTCCCAAGGCTTTAGCAATCTTGTTTTACTGATGATTAAATTGGATTATTTGTTGTTTTTATCGGCACATCTTCTACAATAGTTTAATTCTGTTAAAGAAAAAATTGCTATAGTCTTCTCACAAGTTCTTTTATAGTGATCTTATACGGAACATATGCATGAATTCAGAACGCCAACAAAATTTTCTTTTACGTAAAGAAAAAATCTTAGCAATGGCCGAGAAGCTATTACTTGATAATAATCAAGATATTACTCTCGAAGAGCTTGCATCAGAGCTAGATATTGCGAAAGGCACGATTTACAAGCATTTCGACAGTAAAAATCAACTGTATTTAGAGCTCATCATTCTAAACGAACAACGCTTGCTTGATATTTCTCATAAATTCAATACCGACATTCATACTTACGTTTCTGAATACATGCTCTACAACATGCTCAATTCGAACCGTACGATTTTGTTGCATGTGATTGAAGAGCGTCTGACCAACAATGAACGTAAACTCAATAACTTATTTGAAGAGCTTTATAAAATTCGTGAAGCCCGCATTTTAAGTATTAAAGAAATTACTGAAAAATATTTAAAAGAAAGCAACAGTGCGATGTCGATCCGTGACTATCAATCTTATGTTTGGACGGTTACTTACGGCGCGTGCTTACTGCTGAATTCGACCCATTACCAAAAATCGATTGGTTCCCGTGATCGTTTGATTCAGCTATATATTAATCAGGTACTGATGACCCCAGACAAAACGGGTAAATGATAAAAAAGGAGATCTAAATTGATCTCCTTTTTATTTGTGTTCTACTCAACCGAGCAATACAAAATAAAAAAACAAGAATATTTCCCTATCCCGACTTTATGACAAATGAGTATTCCATGTACTAGCCTTTTTCCAAGGAAATAGCACGAGAATTGGCTTCACTTTCGGAATATATTCATCCAGAAGCAGGTGTGATTTTGAAAATCCTGAGACCCGAGAAGCTAAAAGCATCTATTGATTCAACATCATTGAAAATGCGTCAGTAAACATGACCATATATAAAACACGCCTCGAATGATTTGCTATTGCCAATATTCTCAGCAAACTATTTCAGGTCCTACACTGCTTTCATAACCCAATTATGCGCCAATTTAGAATATAAGCCTTGGTATTATCGGGACTTATCATTACTTAGATGTAAAGTTTCCAATAAGGTTGGCTGGACTGGGGTTCCTCCTTGATCATGCAGGTAAACTTGTACAACTTTAAATACAATCACCACGGCTAAGCAGGTCGCGATACAAAAGATCCAGAACCCAAATGGACTACGAATATTATGGGAGCCGCAATTCGGACACTCTTTCACATCTGAATCGACCACTAAGTCGCAGCAAGCGCAATGGTATTGGTACAGCATAGGTATTCTCCTATTTGACTGTAGTCGTTGTTTTTATTTTCACATTCCCTGGCATAAGGAAATGTAATCTTCCTTCATGTTATGTGACTATTTGTAAATGTACAAGCAATGTCATGCAGAAAAGTCGACTGTAACGTTCAAATTTGATAAAGCTGTCTCTAGCTTTCTGTTTTACTTTTCCTTTTATTTAAACGTGATGATTTTGAAGATGTAACGAGGTTTATAAGCTTAGAGTAAATGTCACTATGCCAATTATTCGAGTAAACTACAGGCAAATTCATTTGAGGACTTATCAATGGTACAACTCATCAAAAAAGGAGGACTCCGCGAGCGTGCAAACCGCAGTCGTAAATTTCAGGGTTCCGAAAACACCGAAACAACGCTCAAACCAAACAGTTATGCCGATGTTGCAAAAAAGACTGAAACCGACAATACTGCTTCAGCTCCACTTGCAACATCAGATGACGTGACTCCTAAAACATCTGAATAGCGTCGAACCATAGCCAAATGGCAAACACCAGAAACAATGCGCCTGATAATATGTCGATATAGTGTCCTGCACGTTGATATAAGGCTTTGATTTTTGGTGTCGACATGATGAACATGAAGAGACTAAACACCAAAAAAGTTTGAATCGGAATAATGACAGCCAATTGGGATTTTAAATTGGCATTCGCAGATGAACCCAAAGCCAAAGAAAATACGCTACTAAAATAAATCAGCGTCTTTGGATTGGATAAATTGGTGAATAAGCCCAAAAGAAAATACTTCTGCTTCCCTTCTGACATGCTCAATGTTCCCTCCAACTGAGGACTCTGCGCAGTGTTGAGACCTTCCTTCAGCATTCCCCATCCCATACGGGCAAGAAAAAATCCCCCTATCAGCATCAAAACTTGCTGAATCCACGGGAACTGTTCAATCAGCACGGTAAAGCCTAACAAGGTGAGGACCACCCAAACCACAATCCCCGCGGAAATGCCAAGAATGATTTTCAAGGTATTTAAACGTGTTGTGGAAGCCGAACTTTTGGCAATCAGTAGTACATCGGGACCAGGGGTCAATTGAGCAACAAAGTGCAAAGCGCAGATGGTAAGAAGTAAAGACATATTGTTATAAAGCAGTTAAATTGCATGAGTGCCTGATTATAACGCTTGTTCAATTTTTTACTGTATTTATCACATATAAAAAAACCGAAGGATCTTCGACGATGCTTCGGTTTAATGATTGCTTGAATGAATTTGATTATTTATTAATATCTTTCATTTCAATTTTCTTTGCTTCTGGTGTCACTTCACGTGCTTCACCATCAATTACGCTAGAATCACGATATTGACCGCCAGTCTGCTGATTTTGCATGTCTTGCATTTGGCGCATCAAATCCGCAAAAGGGTTTTGTCCTTGTGCTCCGCCCATGCCACCATTCATATCTCCCATCATGCCACCCATCATTTTATCCATCATGGCTTGCTGACGTTTCATCATGGTTTTCATGAACGCTGCTTGTAATGCGGTTTGTACTGCAGGAATAAGCAGTAATACAGCCAGTACATCACTAATTAAACCAGGAATTAACAATAGAAAACCTGCAAAGATCTTCGGTAAGTTCCCCGTAAAAGCTGGGTCGCCACTCATTTGTCCAGTTTGCATTTGTTGCATTTGCGGCATAATACCAGCCGAATATTTACGTACAATATTTAGTCCGATAAAGAACGCAGCGACAAACCAGAAAAACACGTACCACATACTGCCGACGAGATCACCTACGCCGATCCAGACGAATACTTCCAGAATTAAGCCAGCAAGAACAATCAGAAATAATTTCATGAAAACTAATCAAATCTCTAAAATAAAAATAAAGGTCATCATCCCAAAGCTTATAAGACTTCATTTTTTGATGACTAAGAATATCTATAAGGGCTTTTTTGATTTTTTAAAGTGCTGACTCAAAAAATTGTATAAACAATCTAAACCTATTGCCCCTATTTCATACTCACTTTTTATGAAACATACCTTGTTTATCGTATTGATACGCTATTTTTTCCAATATCACAGCAGGAAGATCACTCTTCAAAATACATAATGCACTTAAATAAACTATTAGAATTACTCATTTTTATTATTTAAATTTCAAATGAAAATTACACTAGCATTCCAATCACAAAAATATAAAATGTTATAACATTACATTAATACTGTTTTATACGCATGAATCATCCTTTTTACATCTTGTATTCTAGCCTTGGCTTGTCTCTCCTCGCCCCCCTGACTTGGGCAGAAGCAACCCCTGAATTACTCAAGACTATTCAACTACAAGCCGAATCAGAATCTGAAAGCCAGAAACAAACTACGGCGTTAACCAAATTTTCCCACGATATTCTTGATGTGCCTTTCAATCGGAGTCTCGTATCTAAAGCACAAATTCAGCAACAAGATGTGCAACGTATTGATGATGCATTAGCTCAAGTGAGCGGTGTCTATCATCAAACCAATTATGGGGGTGGCTTTTGGGACAACTATTCCTTCCGCGGCTTTAGTACCGATCCAAATATCGGTGCACAAATCATCCGCAATGGACTGAGCGTCAATCGCGGCTTAAGTGCCCCACGCGATATGGTGAATATTGAATCACTTGACTTTTTAAAAGGACCTATGGCAGCACTTTATGGGCGTGGTGAAGCGGGTGGACTATTAAATATCAACACTAAACAGCCCAAATGGGAAAACCAAAGTGAAGTGAATCTACGCGCCAATAGCCTAGAAAAATATCGTGCGAGTTTTGAACATACTGCGCCAGTGAATAACGAATTTGCATATCGAATTGCAATTGCACATGAAGACAATCAAAGTTTTCGTGACCATGTCAGCAGTAGTCGCTGGTTTTTCTCACCACAATTGACTTGGAAAATATCGGATCAAACCCAATTCGATTTTGACAGTGAATTTACCCAGCAGCGTGGCACTTTTGACCGCGGTGTGAGCAGTTATCAAAAACAGTTCGTTATGAATCCAGAAACATTTACGGGAGAACCTGACGATGGAGACCATATTCAAAAAGACTATTTCTATCAGTTTCGTCTCGCACACGAATTGAATGACTCTTGGAAAATGACCAATGCCCTGAGTTTTAAAGATGCTCAGTTAAAAGGTTTTTCCAGTGAGCCTCATAAAATTCAAAGTGATGCTCAAACCTTAGAACGTCAGCGTCGTTATCGTGACAATAAAAGTGATGATGCTTTATTTCAAACAGAATTTCTCGGCACTGTGCTGCAAGACTGGGCAAAACATGAGATTCTCGTGAGCTCTGAAGTTGGACGTTTAGATTATCGGCAACTTCAACTTCGTCGTAATCACAGTAGCAGCGTTCCAAATACGATCGACATCTACACCCCTGTATATGGACAATATCTCCCTGCTCTTCCCTTATTCATTAATACCGAGGAAAAACAAGGTTATTTTGCATTGAATCTTCAGAATCAGATTTTTCTGAATGATCAATGGAGTGTGCTGATGGGTGCTCGCTTTGACCATGTCACACAAGATTTTCAGAACAAATTAACCCATACCACCAGTAAAAAAGACTTCAACCAGACTAGCCCACGCTTGGGTTTAAATTATCGCATCAATGATGTCTGGTCATGGTATGCAAATTATGGACATTCCTTCGCACTCAATAGTGGTATGGATCGTTATGGTAAAGTCTTCGATCCTGAAAAAGGCAAAAGTTATGAAATTGGAAGCAAATATCAGATTCACCCACAAAGTGTATTGAGTGTTGCCCTGTTTAAAATGCTCAAAGAGAATGTATTGACGACAGATCCTACAGACAGCAACTATCAGGTTACTGCAGGTGAAGTTTCAAGCAAAGGCATTGAGATTGATTTAGCGTCTCAACTGAATGATCAATTTTCCTTACGTGCCAATTATAGCTATACCGATGCTCAGGTTGAAAAAGACCAAACTCTAAGCAAAGGTGCTCGCCTAAGTAATGTGCCAAAACACAGTGGTTCGATCAGTGGCAATTACGAATGGGTATTGGCAAATGCAAACAAAATGGGGCTTGGCGTAACTGCGATTTATGTCGGAAAACGTAGCGGGCACAGTACCGACAATGGATTTAATCTCCCTGAGTACACTTTAGTAAATTTAAACGCCTATTACGCGCCATCGGAACAATTACGTTATCAACTGAATATCAATAACCTACTAGACAAAACCTACTACGTTGCAAGTTATAACGAACTTTGGATTCAGCCCGGCGATCCTTTAAATGCTTCGTTGGCTTTACAGTGGAAATTCTAAATGGTTTTACAGCCCGTGAATGATTCAATTCACGGGTTTTATCTGCATCATGATCATCAATTCCTTTTAAAAATAAAATCCAAGAAGATGTGATTGAGAAAAATATAGGCGAATAGTCAGCTGTATCCATGATTAAAACGAAATAGCTGTTCTTCATTGTGCTGATAAACATATAATTCCAACATCACGTGCAAAACTGCATCAATCTTTCAACTTTTATTAAGCGAAGTTATGTCACTAATCATTGGGATTGACCCCGGTTCACGCCTCACTGGCTACGGAATTATAGAAAAAGATGGTCAAAAATTACGCTTTGTGGATGCTGGCACGATTCGCACCGAAAGTCAGGATATGCCTGAGCGTTTGAAACGTATCTTTGCGGGGGTTGAGCGCATTGTAAAATTCCACGGACCGACTGAAGCTGCGGTTGAACAAGTCTTTATGGCACAAAACCCTGACTCTGCACTTAAACTCGGACAAGCACGTGGTGCCGCCATTGCCGCTTTGGTGAATTTAGACCTGCAAGTCGCAGAGTATACGGCTCGTCAGATCAAACAATCCGTTGTGGGATATGGTGCGGCGGATAAAGAACAAGTCCAAATGATGGTGGTCAAACTACTTAATCTCAGTGTAACCCCACAAGCCGATGCTGCCGATGCACTGGCCGCTGCCATTTGTCATGCACATGCGTCAGGCAGTATGAGTAAATTGGCTGTACTGAATGCGCTAGGAGGCATGGCGCGCGGACGCAGTCGCTCCAGCAGCCGTAGACGATAACTTAAGAAGATCAAAGTGAGTGGTCTAACATTAATTTACTTCAGGATCTGAAAATCATTCGCTGACGTAATGCTTTCCACTTCAATCCAGACCACTTCGCTTACCTGTGAAAGCGGTGGTCCCTGATAAGCACGTTCAACTATTAATCCAAGTGTTTCAATGTCTGAGATAACTAGGGCTTCTACTTCCCCTGTGGTTAAATTTCTGACCCAGCCTTGAACTTGCAATTGTAGAGCTTGACGCTGAAACCAGCGACGGTAGCCCACACCCTGTACTTTGCCTGAAATGGTGAGTTTATAGCTCTTGTTCATCGCTGCTTTCCATTTACCACTTGATAGATCGCCTCACCCATCGCATGTGCCTGTAAACCACGCATACCTTGCTGTGCTAACAGATCACCCGCTTGGGCGTGCAAAGTTACAATTTCATGTAAGGTAATATCTTCATGGAATTGCGCCTTTAAACTCGCTACCATGCCTGCAAGCACATCTCCCATGCCTCCTGTGCCCATGCCTGCATTACCTTGGGTACAAATATACAGCTCATCCTCTAAGATTAAACTGCCAGCTCCTTTCAGCACCCATTGCCCAGCAAAGGTCTCTTTGAGGCGATGTATCGTAGCAATCCGATCTTGTTCAATTTCCGCTGCCGTACAGCCCAATAACGTCGCTGCTTCACCCGAATGCGGCGTTGCATAAATATGCCCATTCAGTTTTTGCTTGTTTTTCGCCAAAAACCAGAGACCATCTGCATCTAAGACCACTTCTAAATGTGCATTTTGATTGAGTAACTCGAACCACAACTGAAAGATCTGTGCAGCCCACTCATCCCGCCCAAGTCCCATGCCAAAACAAACAGCATCAATATGTGAAAGTAGCTGTTGAATGCCTTCTTTATCGAAAGCATTAATATCACTCACCATAATATTTGGTGCGCGCGACAAAATTGCCTGATGATGCTTGGCATGACAGACCACACTGACTTTGCCTGCACCTGCATGAAAGGCAGCTTCTGCTGCCATCATCACAGCACCGCCCATATCGGCATGACCACCGACCACCAGAACATGCCCATAACTGCCTTTATGCCCAAAAGCTTGTCGTTGAGGCAACATAATACGCTTTGGTGATAATTGAGCGACGGGATGTAATTTTTCATCACGTGGGATAAGGCTGAGTAAATGTAGTTGCCCCACATATTCCTTGCCTTGACCAGTAAATAAGCCTGCTTTATAGCCCAGTAAAGTAAATGTGTGATCTGCTTGAATGGCACAAGGCAAAGCCCGACCCGTATTTGCCTGTAAACCGCTTGGAATATCAACTGCAATTTTTAATCCCGTTTGAACGTTAAACAGTTGAATAATGCTTTGCCAATACTGATTTAATTCACGATTCAAACCTATGCCAAATAAGGCATCAATATGGCATTCAAATTGCGCTAATTGTTGTTGTAATTCTGACTGTGTAATAAGCACTTCAAGTGAAATAAAAGAAACATGCTGCGACTGCGCAAATAAGTATGCCTGCTGTAAATCAGCAGAAGGACCACGTTCTGTGGTGAAAACAGTGACGTCCAAACCTACCTGCTTTAAATAGCCTGCAATGAAATAACCATCGCCTGCATTATTGCCTTGACCACACCACACTGCTATTTTTTTAATCTGCTTTTGTTCGAATTGCGGTAACACCTGTTGCACAATTGTCCAAGCTGCTTGCTGCATTAAGCCCAATGATGAATTTTGCTGAGCAAACCAACGTTGCTCCCATGCTTGAATTTCACTGCTATGGTAAACTGAACGTTGCATGTTTTCCCCTATTATTGGTTTATGGCTTCGACCTCTTCTTCCTCAAAAATCTCACTGCAACAGCTTGATCCTCAAGAACTCAAAGCATGGATCAAAGCTCAGGCTTTAGACTTGGGTTTTGCTGATTGTGTCATTGCCAAACCAGATGCTCAAGCAGAATTAGAACGTTTTAAAGAATATTTAAAACGCGGTTATCATGCAGATATGACCTATCTTGAGGAAAACTTGGACAAGCGTGCCGATCCGACCCTACTGGTTCCAGGGACACGCAGCATTATCTGTGTACGGATGAACTATTTGGTAGAAACACCAAAGCCGCGCTATGTTCCCAATGAACCCAATGCCGCAATTATTGCCCGTTATGCACGGGGACGTGACTATCACAAAATCATGCGTGGACGTCTTAAAACTTTGGCAACACGTATTCGGGAACGTGTAGGTGATTTTGAATCCCGCCCTTTTGCCGATTCAGCCCCCATTTTCGAGAAGTCTTTGGCTGAAAATGCAGGCATGGGCTGGACAGGTAAACATACCTTATTGATTCATAAAAAATCAGGGTCATTCTTTGTCTTAGGGGAATTATTTACTTCGCTCGATTTACCCTTTGATGAACCGACCACCAAGCATTGTGGTTCTTGTACAGCCTGTATCGATATTTGCCCGACGCAGGCCATTGTCGAACCCTATATGCTTGATGCGCGTAAATGTATTGCTTATTTGACCATTGAATACAAAGGCATTATTCCTGAAGAACTGAGACGCGGGATTGGCAATCGGGTGTTTGGCTGTGATGACTGCCAACTGATCTGCCCTTGGAACAGTTTTGCGCAAAAAGCCAGTATTGAAGATTTCAACCCACGCCATGACCTAGATCGAGTCACTTTACTCGATTTATGGCACTGGGATGAGGCAACATTTTTAGCCAACACCGAAGGCAGCCCAATACGGCGCACAGGCTATCAAAGCTTTATGCGAAATATCGCAATTGGCTTAGGAAATGCCCCATTTTCTAGCTTAATTCTACAAACTTTGCATGAAACGCGTCACTTGCATGATGATATTGTGCAAGTCCATATCGACTGGGCAATTCAAGAGCAGCTGATTAAATCTCAAACAGTTTAAAATCAAGATTCTATTGTGAATTTATAGTGCGAGCTTTTACAGATCTTTGCAAAGTTATTGTTTTATAAAAAGGATAGTTGCGTGTTTGCCACAATATTTATTGCTGCAATTAAAAACTTTGCATGGAATATTCAGTAAAAATAGCTGACTTTGTGACTAAGTCTTATATCTAATCACTCATTCTTTCCACCAAAATTAATCGTCAGATACCATAAGTTTTGGTTTTTTTTGCCTTTGGTTTTGGCACGAAATCTGTATTATTAAAGCCAATAAAGAATACAGATGATGGACTTCCTAGAATGACTGTACGTAATGATTGGACGCGTGAAGAAATTCAAGCTTTATATGAACAACCTTTTTTAGACTTGGTTTTCCAAGCTCAAAAAGTTCATCGTGAGCATTTCGATGCCAATACCATTCAAGTCAGCACGTTATTATCTATTAAAACAGGTAAATGCCCTGAAGATTGCAAATACTGCTCTCAGTCTGCACGCTACGATTCAAAGCTAGAAGCAGAAAAACGCATTGCCGTAGAAAAAGTGATTAGCGAAGCAAAAGAAGCATTAGAATCTGGTTCATCTCGTTTTTGTATGGGCGCTGCATGGCGTAACCCGCATGAGCGCGATATGCCTTATGTTCTTGAAATGGTTCGTGAAGTAAAAGCTTTAGGCTTAGAAACTTGCATGACCTTGGGTATGTTAAACCAGTCTCAAGCTGAACGTTTAAAAGATGCTGGTCTAGATTACTACAACCACAACCTCGATACTTCACGCGAATACTATTCAAACATCATCAGTACGCGTACTTTTGATGATCGCTTAAATACACTCGAGTATGTACGCGGTGCAGGCATGAAAGTATGTAGTGGCGGTATTGTTGGTCTTGGTGAAGACACCGCGGATCGTATTGGTCTATTGCTTGAACTTGCAACCTTACCAATTCACCCTGAGTCTGTGCCAATCAACATGCTCGTTCCAATTGAAGGTACACCTTTGGCAGATGTTGAAAAACTAGAAGTCACTGAGTGGATTCGTACCATCGCGGTTGCGCGTATCATTATGCCTGAAAGCTATATTCGCCTTTCTGCGGGTCGTGAGTCTCTTTCTGATTCAGACCAAGCACTCGCGTTCATGGCTGGTGCAAACTCGCTGTTCTCAGGTGAGAAATTGCTGACGACTCCAAACGCAGGTGAAGGTCGCGACAAAAAACTCTTCAATAAATTAGGTTTAGTTGCTGAAAAAGCAAAACCGACTGTTGCTGAACTTTCAGTAGATGCAATGGCAGGCTAATAGAACTTCTAGTTCTTAAGCGCAATAAAAAAGCCAGTTCTATGAATTGGCTTTTTTATTTGTATTTAATTTAAGATTTTTATATTCACTGAATCAATCAGCAGCTTAACCCGCAAAATTATGAGCGGTAATCAAAATGCCGTATTGAGCATTCAGATAATCCCCTTTTCGAATAATATCCGCACCATTGGCATGATAAACCGTTAATTGCTCCGCGATGGCATCATACTCAAAACGTTCATAGCAATCTTGATGCTGACACAGCCATGTCAGTGTATCCGCAAGCCGATCATCCACAATATAAGTTTCTTTTTTAAAATCTTTAGACATTTTGAATTGATAAAAACAGGGTGAAATCATTGTAACGGCTTTAGCGAATCAGATAACCAACTTGATGAAAAATAAACTCATCGTTTTTCACAGATGCTAAATGTACAAAATCCGAAATGATTGACTCACTTCGGATTTAGCTAGAACAATTCAACAACTACGTCGCTTTATTATCCCCGCATTTCCTGCATTCCAGATGTTCACCTATTTCCTGCATTTGCTCATATTCATAAATGTGGAAACAAAGTAACTTTCTGAGTAATTGAAGCATCTTAAACTCCTTGTTTAATTTTTTTGTCGCTTACCAGTTTCTGTCCTGAAACCTCTATGTATCCAAACTATCAGATACATTACGTTATAATTATCACATTTTTATCAAATGGAAAATAAAATTTAAGCGCTTCAACTGCATTTCATCGGAAAGTCATGAAGGGCTTTAGACTTGAGTCTTAAGCCACATTTACATCGAATAAAGAACCAATTGCACTGGTAATTAACATTGCAAAACAACCCCAGAATAAGACTCTGAGCGCCCCTTTCCAGACTGGCGAGCCTGCGGTATAGCTTGCCAGTGCGCCAAGTCCTAATAATGCAAAAATTGAAACAATCACAATTGAATTTGCGAGATAGTGTGCGGGAGCAAATAGTACGGCCAACAAAGGAATCACCGCACCTACTGAAAACGACAAGGCAGATGACAAGGCTGCCTGTATAGGCTTGGCAACCGTCATTTCATTAATACCGATTTCATCACGTGCATGTGCAGCCAAAGAATCATGTGCTGTTAATTGAACTGCAACTTCATGTGCCAACTGTTCATCCAATCCTCGATGAATATAGATTTGGGTTAACTCTTTTAATTCCTGTTCTGGATTAATTTCCAGTTCTCGGCGTTCCAGTGCCAAATCGGCCTCTTCAATATCAGACTGAGACTTGACCGAGATATATTCCCCCGCAGCCATTGAAATTGCACCAGAAATTAAACCCGCTAGGCATGTAATAAAAATCGTCTGCTGCCCTGCGCCACTGGCAACCACCCCAATCACCAGACTGGTGACAGAGATAATGCCATCATTTGCCCCCAATACCGCAGCACGCAACCAACCTGTTTTTTCTAAATTATGCTTCTCTTTATGAATCGATCTTCTCATCTATATGCTCGTCTAAGTTTATTGTTGCTGTTCATCCATTCTATTTTAAGCCAATACCTGCACACTTCCCAAATTTGTCTAGACATAACTCTAAAGTTTTCATGGCTTCAACATGTTTTCAAGCTGAAATAACAAAAGGGCTTTACTGCATCACAGTAAAGCCCTTGTCTCGAATCATTGTCTAAGTTTAATGCCAAATCAGCGATTTAATATCCGCTGCCAGAATTGATCCCTTCCTCATTCACTTGACGGACTTTACCAGTTTCAGTATTCAGCACTTTAAACTCAATACGGCGGTTTTTAAATTGACCTTCAGGTGTCCCATTTTCGGCAATCGGTTGCTCTGCTCCGAGACCTACAGCCTGTAATTTGGCAGGATCAACCCCTTGTTTAACCAAATACGCCATCACCGCTTGTGCTCTTTTTACTGAAAGCTCTTTATTTTCTTGGGCTGTACCGACATTATCTGTATGCCCCTCAATCACCAGTTCTACTTGCGGAGCGCGTTTAATCAATGCCGCTGCCTGATCCAGAATAGACTTATTGATTTCAGGAATGTCACTCGAATAGGGTTCAAAATTAATAATCTGTAAATTCAGTGCCGTTGCGACATCCAATGCTTTGATATGCTCTGGATTCAAGCTGGAAAGCGCTTTTTCGGCATCACTGACACTGGTATCCACTACCTTGCTCACATCTAATGGTTGCTGGGTCACAATGTGCATATTCGGTACTAAAGGTTGTATTTTCTGAGCAAAATCATTCGCAACCACATTACTTTCAGCCTGAATAGACAATTGATCCCCCATCCACGTGATGGATACATTTGGAGCACCTTTTATGATTTTCAATACACTCGGAATGGCATCCTGATCAATAAATGCCGTATGTAAATTAATATTATCATCAGCCCCACACCCCAAAGGATGAGCAAATATCTGCTTCACTTCGTTTTGCAAAATATCAATATAGGATTTATTTGCAGTCAAAATTTGACAGGTCACAAGTAAGCCATCTTGCCCCGTTGTCAGCTGAAATTTAGCAGGTATGCTCGAAACACTGGTATTCGCTACCGTACTCGGCTGTTCTTCACGACTGCACATTTTGAATAGCAATGCACAAATTAACCCCAGTATCACGATAAATAATACTGGCACCCACCAACGCGTAGATTTCTTAGCCCCAATATAAGAAGTCGAACTTGGACTTTGATGTACGGTTTGTCCAACTAAGGTATTCACCCCTAATGCCGCCAATAAGGGTTTCGCCCACAAAGGTAAAGCTACTGCAATATCGGTGGCATGCTGCTGTAAAAAATGCTCAATGCTATGCTGATTACTTGATCCTGCTTGTGTTTCCAGTACCCCTATGGTCGGTGCAATGGCATGATTCAGAGTTTCTTCTATTTCTGATGGTGGCGCTGTTGCCCCAATCGCTTCAATAAATTTTTCTTTAAGCGAGGTATGTGAGGTAAAAATATCAGTTAAGCGCGGGTTTAAATGGTTTTGTAACTCTGAAATATACTCAGGCTTGTCTTTCAACAAACTTAACAGAATTGGATAAAAATTATCTAGCGCATGTTTCTTTTCAAGTAAATGTTCAGTCTCCGACTGTAAAACCATGGGTGTTACTTGTTGCTGCAGTAATTCAATAATATTTGTCAGCATTTTCTGCCCTCTTATTCTTTTGAAGCATTATTGAAATAGTGTATATGCTCATTTTTTAAACAGTGTAAATTATTGTATTTTCAGAACCTCTTTCATCATTACTGAAAAGCAAGTCATAAAAAAAGCCAGCATTTGCTGGCTTTTTTCTGTCAAAAATTAAGCATGAAAAGTTTGTAATACTTTCCCTGTCAACGTCTGATTAATTAACGGTGTATTTTTACCTTGGGACAAAATGCTTTCCTTGGTCAACGTCCATTCAAGCTCAGGATCAACTAAGACCCAACCTGCTTCTTGTACCCAACGATCTTGCATATTCGCCACTTTGGCAGGCGCTAAAGTCACTTTTTCTACCCACTCTAATGGTGTAAATAGACCTTCTTTGACCAACTGCACCCCTAAAGATACATAGGTATCAAATGCGGTGAAACCTGGCTCAGTTTCAGCAAATGGTGCCATTTTAGCCGAGCTGCTCAATGGTTCATGATGGGTACAGATCGCATCAATCACACCATCTTTCACCCCTTGGCGTAAACGCTCTTGGTCCTTTTCAGAACGAAGCGGTGGACGCACATGTGCCAAAGCATTAAAACCATCAATCAGACTATCGGTTAAGTGCAATTGATGCATTGCCACATCTGCCGTTACAGGCAAACCTTTCTCTTTGGCAATCTTAATCAGTTCAACCGAAGACCCACATGACAACAAGCTAAAGTGCGCATTGACGCCCGTTGCTTCAATCATGAGTAAATATTTAGCAATCGCTACCGTTTCAGCCAAAGCTGGAATCATTGGCAAACCTTGACGGGATGCAATGAAACCTTCGTGCACACAGCCATCTTTGGCAATTTGCGGTTCTTCAGCATAGAACACCACTGTAAGACCCAAACCTGCTGCATATTCCAAAGTACGAATCACCACATCATCATTGGCAAAAGGCGCATTGGCATTTGAAACAGCGGTACAACCGCCTTTTTTCAAGCCTGCCATGTTCGCAGGTTGTTGCCCTTTTAGACCTTGAGTTTGCGCACCAATGACTTGTAGATAAATACCACCATCCAACATCGCCTTTTCGACTAGACCGTGGATTAAAGCGCCATTGTCTTGCACAATTGGTTTTGAATCTGGTGGGGTAAATACGTGCAAAATACCATTCTCACGTGCAGCCTCACCTTCTGACTTCAACGTACCATGCTGCTGCTGACCCGGTTCACGTAAGCGTGCACACAAATCGACCATGGTCGGCATTAACCATTTACCCTGACCATCCAGTGTCGTTTCTACCGCATCTGTGGCAGCAACCAATTTACCCTGTTCTAAATAAACTGTTTGCACCGAATCTGTTTGCTGAATTGGATCTAAGACACGGACATTTTCAATTTTTACAATACTCATGACTTTCCCTTATCCCGCAATCGCTTCTAATAGACCTTGTTCTTGTAATTGACCTTGCATTGATAAGGCCAGAACAGCCATACGTACTGCAATACCATTGGTCACCTGATTTAAAATCACCGATTGTGGACCATCCGCAATGCTGGAATCAATTTCGACCCCTCGGTTCATTGGACCTGGATGCATCACGATACAGTCAGGTTTGGCTAAAGCTAAACGCTCTTTATTTAAACCAAACATTTTGTAGAATTCTGATTGCGAAGACAGTGCTGGAGAATCAATACGTTCATTTTGAATACGTAGTGTGATAATCACATCGCAGTCTTTTACGCCTTCATCCATTTTGTTAAATAGACGCACGCCTGCACCATATTCTTCAAAACCATGGGGCAATAAAGTATTCGGTGCAATCACACGAATATCTTGGCACCCTAAAGTTTGCAAAGCAGCAACATCTGAACGCGCAACACGTGAATGTTTAATATCACCAATGATAGCGACACTCAGTTCTTCAAAGGGTTTCTTGGTTTCACGGCGAATAGTCAACATATCCAGCATCGCTTGCGTTGGATGTGCATGACGCCCATCTCCCGCATTGATGATTGCGACATGTGGGCAAACTGTCTGCGCAATAAAATGCGCTGCGCCTGAAGATGAATGACGTACGACAAAGATATCCGCCGCCATTGCTTCTAAATTCCACAGCGTGTCACGGAGGGTTTCACCCTTCGAGGTACTTGAACGTGCAATATCAATATTCAGTACATTTGCAGATAAACGCTTTGCAGCCGCTTCAAAAGTGGTACGGGTACGGGTCGAATTTTCAAAGAACAAATTCATAACCGTACGACCTTCCAACAGATTGTTGGTAATCAGCTGATTTTGGTCATTAAAAAAGGACTGCGCAGTGTCCAATATTTTCGTGAGTGTGGCTTTCGATAGCCCTTCGATGGTCAGGAAATGCTTTAAATTTCCATCTTTATTGAGTTGAATCTGACTCGGAGTATGCAATGCCGCCAAGTGCATGAGAGATTCCTTATACGTTAAGTTAACGTATTATACAGAGATTCCCCAGATTTGGCAGTTGAAGTTTTCGGCACTCAAAAGAAAATAGGACGATATTTAAAATGATTTCTTATTTTCCTATGCGTTATTTCAATAAGATAATTTAAACAAAATTTATCATTCAATGCGAAGTCTACCAATCACCATAAATTTGAGATTTAGGATGATTGGTTTAAATAAAGTGATAAGTCAACCAATCTGCAACAAGATTTAGCGCAATGCACCAATATAGTGATGGTGTACCTGCGCACGATAAATTTCTTCTTCGGTCACTTCATCTTCACGATAACGAGTCGGTTCAACTACGGTTTCCGCCACCACCTCGGGTTCAATTACTGCATCTAAATCCATAAAACTGCGTAAACGTTCCGCCTGACGAACCAACTCGGCATCTCCAGTGGCCAAAGCCAAATCCACGACATGTCGGGCATAGGCCTTATTTTCAGCAAGGTACATCGCATCAATGACACGCCCAGAGACACGGCGCAAACGTGTATAAATCAAAGTTGCAGCAGAAAAAGCCTCAGGATGAGCAACAAATCCGTGATTAGACATCTCTTTCGATCCCCCAGTTTTATTGAATTTAATACGAATAATGATTTACGCAAATTGTGCAAACGAAGTGGAGCTTCAACGCACATCGCCATTTAATGCTGTTGAGTTAGCAAAATACATACCAGTTTCTGAGAACCATGTAGTTAAAAGTATATTTTTTTATGATCTGCATATGCAAACTCGCAATTAAAAAAGCTTTCAAAGCCAAAATCAGTTAAACTTTGCGAAGTATTTTTTTAAATCTTGGTCTATCTAATTTATGAATAGCTCTTCACGTTTAAGCAACTATTGGGTCACATGTGCAGATGGGCTAGAAACCTTACTCCAAGAAGAATTACAAGGTCTAGGCATCCAACAAATTGAACGCTTTCCAGGGCGTTTAGTTTTTAAAGGCACACTAGAACAGGCCTATCGTATTTGCATGTGGTCACGTTTGGCTTCACGTGTTCTGCTGCCTATTCATACCCATGAACTTGAACGCAGTCATGATGCACGTGATGTTGCAGAAGAACTGTATGAAGGTGCAATCAGCTTTGACTGGTCACTTATTTTTGCACCACAAAGTACATTTGCCATTCGTTTACACGTTGAACGTGAAATTATGGTGAACAGCCAATTCGCAACCTTACGTGTCAAAGATGGTGTGGTGGACTCGTTCATGGAAGCGGTGGGTCGTCGTCCAAGTATCGATACCAAGCAACCTGAAATTACCCTGTACGTGCTTGCGGGTAAAACGGAGCACACTTACTGCTTAGACTTATCTGGCGATTCTTTACATAAACGTGGTTATCGTCGTTATATGACCGATGCCCCAATCAAAGAAAACCTTGCAGCTGCAATTTTGCAAAAAGCCAACCTGCAACAATTACGTCCAGACATTATCTTGGACCCAATGTGTGGTTCGGGTACTTTCATTATTGAATCACTCATGTTGCTGACCGATCGTGCCCCTGGTTTGGTGCGTCGTTTTGGTTTCAATGGCTGGAATGGTCACAACAATGAATTGTGGATGTCAATTAAAGCCGAAGCCGCTGAACGTCATCAACAAGCATTGGCTCAGCCGCTACCGAAGTTTTATGCCTTTGATGCGGATTGGGAAGCAGTCAAAGCAACCAAACAAAATATTATGGCTGCGGGTTTTGAAAGCCTGCTTGACCAAATTCAGATTGAAGAACGTACGCTTTCTGACTGGCCTGACTTTGAAGTCGGCAACAAAACCGCCTTTATTGTCACCAACCCACCTTATGGTGAGCGTTTAGGTGATAAAGCCTCTAACCGTGCCTTGTATTTGGGTTTGTCTGCGCTCTTACAAAAGAACTTCCCAAATCAAACTGCAGCAGTCATCGCTGCAGCGGTTGAACAAGCCGACGTCATGGCGTTTAGTGATCCGCAAACCATGCGTTTGATGAACGGTAAATTGCCAATCTACATCCGCTTAGGCAAGATCAAACCTGCTACCGTGGTGAAGCCCTTCCTTGAAACGTGGCAACCCCTGCAATTTGAACCGATTGAAGGTGCAGAAGATTTTACCAATCGTTTGCAGAAAAACATGCAGACCCTGAAAAAATGGGCAGTCAAAGAAGGCGTTTTCTGTTTACGTTTGTATGATGCCGACTTACCTGATTTTAATGTAGCCGTTGACTTATATGGTGATCGTCTGCACGTGCAAGAATACGCACCACCAAAAAGCATTGATCCAGAAAAAGCCAAAAAGCGTTTTAACTTGGCTTTAGCTGCGATTCGTGCTGTAACGGGTCTGGGGCGTGATGCAATCTTTATTAAGACCCGTGCACGTCAAGAAGGCAAGAATCAGTACACCAAACAAAGTACAGCTTCAAAACGTTTTATCGTACAAGAAGGTCAAGCCAAAATTTTGGTGAATATGACCGACTATTTGGATACTGGTCTGTTCCTCGATCACCGTCAAATTCGTTTGCGTATTGCCAAAGAAGCACGCGGTAAACATTTCTTAAACTTGTACAGCTACACCTCAACAGCAAGCTTACATGCGGCTTTAGGTGGCGCGGCAAGTACCACCAGTGTGGATTTGTCCAACACTTACCTGAACTGGTCTAAAGAAAACTTCGTCTTGAATGGTTTAACGGTTGATCATGCCGATGAACAGCATCAATTCTTTGCCAGCGACTGTTTTGAATGGCTAAAAGAAGGCCATGAGCAATATGACCTGATTTTCATTGATCCACCAACCTTCTCGAACTCTAAAAAGTTCTACGGCACTTTCGATGTACAACGTGACCATGTTTCTCTATTAAAACGTGCGATGAACCGTTTGACCACTGAAGGTACTTTATACTTCTCGAACAACTACCGTGGTTTCGAGCTGGATGAAGAAATTGAAGCGATGTTTGATGTGCAAGAAATCACCCAAGAAACCATTGGGCCAGACTTCAAGCGTAATCAAAAAATTCACCGCGCGTGGAAAATTCAACACCACCCTATTTAATTCAGACATAAAAAAGGCCGCTTCTGCGGTCTTTTTTATAATATGAATATCAATTAGAACGTTTATTCCGTGAGAAATTTCTTGTCACCATATTTATATTCCATCGACATTTTCATCACATCCCCATCACGTTTCAGCTGACCTGACTGTTGCATACTGCTTAATATACTTTCCAACTCTTGATCAGACATCGACTGCTGCTTCTGACCCGGCAAACTCTTCATGATGGATGCAACCATGTTTTTATCAAACTGCATGTCGGCTTTATATTCCACCAAACTCGGCACCATACTCACCATGCTTTTTAAAGTTTTTTGATGACTAGGCATAAAACGACCCGTCATACTGGCTTTTGCTTCACCTGTACCGACTTTAAGCTGATTATCCTTGGACTCAAATTTAAATCCTTCATTGATGACTGCAAGTAAGGCAGGTTCAAGATCTTCCAGCAATTTCTCCTTCGCTAAACAACTATTTTCACTCTTTTCCACAACATCAAAGAAGGCTTGAAGTTTGGCACGATTCACATCCTGTAAATTGAAATTGAACTGAATGTTTTGCATAACGGGTGAATATGGCACTTTCATTTCATCCGCTTGAATCGAAAACTTGGTATTCAACACCCGTTCTGTCAAGTCACTTTCAGCTTCAATACGGTAATTCTTTAACTCTGCACTCATCGGATTATTCAAACTACGATCCGACATTTTCAGCAAATCCATATGGATTTTGGTTTTTCCAGCTTCCAGATAATTGCCACTTAAACCTTGATTGGTTTCCAAGGTTAAGCCTGTCATTTGGAAATGTGTTTCCGCATCTGTTACCGTTAAGTTTGGAATTTTTAAGGTTAAATCCTGCACCTGAAGCTGATCGTCCACTGACTTGGTTCGATATTCTAAAGTTACAGGGTCTAAACGCGTCTGCATTTTTTCTTCGTTACGCACAATTTCTGGCGTGGTCAGGGTCGATTTCATTGCTCCCAACCAATTGACGCGAGTTTGGAGCTTTAAAGGTTGATTCAACAAAGGTTTGAATGCACTATCTGTTTGAACAATTTTAATGTCCGATTGAATTTGATAGCCATTCCAACTGCGCTGAATATGGTCGCGCCCAGCCAGTTTAATCACATCTTTCGGCTTGCATGGATCAAGAATCAGCTCTGCTGTCCAGTCGGCACTGCCTTGCAAAGCGCCCATCTGAAAGTTTTGATAGTTCAAGCTTAGATTTTTGCTGGGTTGTTTCGCTTCTTGTTGATAATAAGTTTGCAGACTTTTATCTGCATATATATTTCCACCAACAGCCAATGTGGCAACCGCAACAACCCCTCCAACACCCCATTTTATTTTTGACATTTATATGACTCATATTGTGTGCTTATTATGTGCATGCAGTATAATCAAAAAGCAAAAATAATGATAATTGTTTTACATATAATTAGCTTATGAGTGATTCATATCACAACATTTAGCTTATTTCTGTCACTTTCTGACTCAGAATATAAGTTTCATTCCCAAGCTTGTCACATAAAAAACCAGCCGAAGCTGGTTTTTTTAGGAAGAAGGTCTTAACTCAATTTCATTTTATCAAAGACCAGATGACCCTGATCCGCTTTGATTAAAATGGTATCGCCTGGCTGGAATTCACCTGCAAGGATTTTTTGTGCTAATGGGTTTTCGACCTGTTGTTGAATGGCACGTTTTAAAGGACGCGCACCATAAATTGGGTCAAAACCAGCATCAATCAATAAATCAAATGCAGTATCTTCTACAGACAAGCTCAAATCACGCTCAACCAAACGACTGCGTAAACGATCCAATTGAATATCGGCAATGCCACGAATTTGGGCTTTCTTCAATGAATGGAAAATCACCAACTCATCGATACGGTTAATGAACTCTGGGCGGAAGTGTTGCGATACAGCACTCATCACCACTGCACGAACTTCATCCTCCGTCGCTCCCTCACCCAATTCACGCACATCTTGTGAACCAAGGTTGGACGTCATAACAATCACGGTATTTTTAAAGTCCACCACGCGACCTTGTGAATCGGTCAGACGACCATCATCCAAGACTTGTAGCAAGATATTGAATACGTCTGGATGTGCCTTCTCAACTTCATCGAACAGCACCACACTATACGGTTTACGGCGTACAGCTTCAGTCAACACGCCGCCTTCTTCATAACCTACATAACCCGGAGGTGCACCAACCAAACGACTCACAGAGTGTTTCTCCATGAATTCACTCATATCGATACGAATCATGGCGTCATCACTGTCGAACAGGAAATTTGCCAAGGCTTTGGTCAATTCAGTTTTACCCACACCTGTTGGACCAAGGAACAAGAATGAACCACTTGGACGATTTGGATCTGACAGTCCTGCACGTGAACGACGCACAGCATTCGACACCGCCACAACAGCTTCATCTTGTCCAACCACACGGTTATGCAAGAAATCTTCCATCTGCAACAGTTTTTCACGCTCGCCTTGCAGCATTTTCGCTACTGGAATGCCTGTAGCCGCACTAACCACTTCTGCAATTTCATTGTCTGTGACTTTGTTACGCAATAGTTTTGGTGCTTCATTTTCTTCGGCAACTTCAATACGTTCCAATTGCTTTTGCAATTCTGGAATCACGCCATATTGCAAACGCCCAGCTTCAGCCAAATCACCTTCACGCTGTGCTTTTTCTAAAGCAATCCGCGCTTGATCCAGCTTCACTTGAATATCTTTGTTGCCTTCGACCAAAGCTTTATCGGCACGCCAGATTTCCTCAAGATCGTTATATTCTTTCTCAACCGTTGCAATCTGCTCTTCTAGATGTTTGATCTCGCCTTTAGCCCCTGCATCTTCATCTTTCTTGACCGCTTCAAGCTGCATCTTCAACTGAATCAAGCGACGATCTAGCTTATCCAGTGCTTCAGGTTTCGAATCCAACTCCATTTTAATGCGCGATGCCGCTTCATCAATCAGATCAATCGCTTTGTCTGGCAATTGACGATCGGTGATGTAACGATGCGACATTTTCGCAGCCGCAATAATCGCCGAATCCAGAATTTGTACGCCATGGTGAGTTGCATACTTCTCTTTGAGTCCACGTAGAATGGCAATGGTATCTTCTACACTCGGTTCATCCACCAACACTTTTTGAAAACGGCGTTCTAAGGCTGCATCTTTCTCAATGTATTGACGATATTCGTCTAGAGTCGTTGCACCCACACAACGTAATTCACCACGTGCGAGAGCAGGTTTAAGCATATTGCCAGCATCCATCGCGCCATCGCCCTTACCTGCACCTACTAGCGTATGCAGCTCATCAATGAACAGAATGATTTCGCCTTCATGTTTGGCTAAATCTTTCAGCACCGCTTTTAGGCGCTCTTCAAATTCACCGCGATATTTCGCACCTGCAAGCAATGAACCCAAATCTAAAGATAGGACACGTTTGCCTTTTAAGCTTTCAGGCACTTCACCATTCACGATTCGTTGTGCCAAGCCTTCAACAATCGCGGTTTTACCCACCCCGGGTTCACCAATCAACACAGGGTTATTTTTGGTACGACGTGAGAGTACTTGAATTGTGCGGCGGATTTCATCATCACGCCCAATCACAGGGTCAAGCTTGCCCGCCAAGGCACGCTCAGTCAGGTCTATCGTATATTTATTCAGTGAATCACGTTGATCTTCATGATTATTACTCATGACCTTCTCATCCCCTCGAATTTTATCAATTACTTTACGTAAACTGTCGTTAGTGACACCTACGCTATTTAATAAAGACTTGGTTGCCCCAACTTCAGCAAGCGCTAACAGCACCCAATCCGTAGAAAGAAACTCATCTCCAGCTTTTTGTGCATAGCTATCTGCCAGATTCAGCGCTTTAACCGCTTCTGGGCTGAGATTGATATCTCCTGTCGGATTCGCCAAAGTCGGCGCATCTTTCAATGCCTGCTGCAATTTGTTCTGCAAATCACGTAAATTGGCACCTGCCTGTTGCAGCAGACTGATATTGGAAGCCTCTTCCAGTAGAGTAGAAAGCACATGAATTGGCTCAATAGAGGTATGATCTTTACCCATTGCCAAAGATTGTGCATCGGAGAGCGCTTGCTGCAGGCGGTTTGTAAATTTCTCAAAACGCATTCTTGTTATTCCTCACAACAAATTTTTAACTTGTAAGATATATGGGAACTTATTTTTCGATTTCAAATTATTTTTCACATATTTTTCAATATCTTAAATTAATAAATATGTGATATCTCAGTTATAATATTGGTCTGGCTATTTTTATTTTCAAGAGTGTTGATGTAATTTTTTCTAGCCGTCTCACAGAATGATTGGTTCACTCGTTTCAAATCATAATTCAAGCAGTTTTTCTTCCATTTACAGTCGATAAAACCATAATAAAATTTGAGTCCTAAATACAAAAAAGGCTGGTTCATTACCAGCCTTTTTTTCACGCTTATTCAGCTTCGATAATTTCAAAATCATGAGTGATTTCGACACCACCATCAGACAGCATTTTGCTTGCTGAACAATACTTCTCTGCAGACAGTTCAACCGCTTTTGCAACCTGTTTTTCTTTCACAGCTTTACCCGTTACCACGAAGTGTAGGTGGATTTTAGTGAACACTGCTGGAATGCTATCAGCACGATCAGCTTTGAGCTGACAGACAACATTTGTCACATCTTGACGAGATTTCTTTAAAATTGTCACAATATCGAAGGATGCACACCCACCAAGTCCCATTAATATAAGTTCCATGGGACGTGGTCCACGGTTTTCACCACCATACTCTGGGGAACCATCCATCACTACACTATGGCCACTTTCTGATTTCGCTTCAAAAGCAACATTCTCTAGCCAATGTACACTTGTTTGCATTGCAACTACCTAAAAAAAGCTATAAATTTACCGTGTACCTGTACACTAACATAATTTGAGTTGATAAGGAATTTCACCTCTTCTGTGTGACAAGTTCATTTTAGGTCTTGTGCGATCTATTATTTATCCATTTTCGGAAACCAAAAGCATGACTTCAAACTTTTCACAGCTGAGTACTGATGCGCTATCGCCAGGTCAATTACCTGAATCAGTGAAGGCACTATTAAAACGAGCATATATAAACCGTTACCCAAAACGTACAACTATTGTCGATGCGGGTACAGAATCAAAATCACTTTATTTGATTTTAAAAGGGTCAGTTTCTATTATTTTACGTGAAGATGATGAGCGTGAAATTGTAGTGGCATATTTAAATCCAGGCGACTTCTTTGGGGAAATGGGTCTGTTTGAAGCAAACCCTCAACGTACTGCCGAAGTTCGCACACGTGACGTTTGTGAAATCGCTGAAGTAACCTACGAAAACTTCCGTGAATTAAGCAAACAATACCCAGACTTAAGCTACGCAGTATTTGCACAACTGGTTCGTCGTTTAAAAAATACGACACGCAAAGTGACTGACCTTGCTTTCATTGATGTGTCTGGTCGTATTGCACGCTGCTTGATTGATCTTTCTGCTCAACCTGAAGCAATGATTCTACCAAACGGTCGTCAAATCCGTATCACCCGTCAAGAAATTGGTCGTATCGTGGGTTGCTCACGTGAAATGGTTGGTCGTGTACTGAAAACACTTGAAGATCAAGGCATGATTCAAACTGATGGTAAAGCCATTCTTATTTTTGATGCTTCTTTGGAACAGTCAAATACTGAGGATGACTATGAGGATGACGAAGAATAAATCTTCAACTCGCATTCTAAAAAAAAGCAAATCTTTCGATTTGCTTTTTTTATGCTAAATAATTCATTTTTTTCACAAAACTATACACAACTATTCGTTAACAAAGCAGCATATTTACGATAGCCTGAATCCATTATTAGTTTCAGGATAGATGTTATGCAATTCAAACCATTAGGTAACAGCGGTATTCTCGTTCCAGAAATTTGCTTAGGCACCATGACTTTTGGCGAACAAAACACGCAGCAAGAAGCCTTTGATCAATTAAATTATGCCTTGGAACGCGGTCTCAACTTTTGGGATACCGCAGAAATGTACCCTGTCCCACCTAAGCCTGAAACTCAAGGTCGCACGGAAAGCATTATTGGTAACTGGATTGCACAACATGGCGGTCGTGATCAATTATTTATTGCCTCCAAGATTGCTGGTCCTTCTCAGGGAGGCAGTCACATTCGGGATGGACAAACCCGCTTTACCGCTGCTGAAATCTCCTCAGCCCTCGATGATTCTCTTAAACGCTTGCAAACAGATTATATTGATCTTTATCAATTACATTGGCCACAACGGAATACCAATTTCTTTGGCAAACTTGGCTATGGCAATAACGAAGCCTTAGATGAAAAACCCGTGACCGCTCTGGCGGAAACCTTAGTCGCACTTGCTGAGGAGGTTGAAAAAGGACGCATCCGCCATATTGGACTATCCAACGAAACACCATGGGGAACCATGAAGTTTTTACAACTTGCAGAACAATTAGGTATAGATAAAATTGTCAGTGTTCAGAACCCGTATAACTTACTCAATCGCAGTTATGAAATTGGCATGGCTGAAATCGCAAAATATGAAGGCGTCGGGCTACTGGCTTATTCACCCCTTGCCTTTGGTTACCTAACGGGTAAATTCCGTCACGGCGCACGTCCTGCCAATGCTCGTATTACCTTATTCTCGCGTTTTAGTCGTTACAGCAACCCTGAAAGTGAATGGGCAACTGAACAATATGCGCAACTGGCAGAGCAACATGGCTTAAGCCTGACTCAAATGGCACTCGCCTATATTAAGCAACAGTTTTTCGTGACCAGTACCATCATTGGGTCGACCAATCTCGATCAACTGAAAGAGAATATTGAAGCTTTTGACCTCACACTATCAACCGAAGTGCTTCAAGGCATAGAAGCGATTCACCGTCAGCAACCGAATCCTGCACCCTAAGATATGCTCAGTAATCTATACAGATTAAACAGCGTATTCACGACTACAGATTATTAAGGTCTAAATAAAATAAAAAAGGATGCCGCAGCATCCTTTTTTCGATTCAAACAAAATGATTAACGCTTGTTATACACTGCTTGTGCTGCAGGTAAGTTTTTACGCATAGCTTCAATACGCTGACTGTTCGATGGATGCGTAGACAGGAATGATGAGCCACCTGCACCATCCAACTTATTCATTTTTTCCCACAGCGTAATAGCAGCTTGTGGGTTATAGCCTGCTTTTGCCATCAGTAGTAAACCACCTTGGTCAGCACGGCTTTCTAGACTACGTGAATATGGTAAGCCAACGCCAACTTGTGTACCCAATTGTGCAGCGGCTGCACCCATCTGTCCGACGCTATCACCTGCGTAGCTTAAACCAATACCTAAAGCCAAATCAGTTAGAGCTTGCGCACCAATTTTGTTTTTTGCATGCTCTTCTAAAGCATGGATCATCTCATGTCCCATCACGGCTGCAATTTCAGCATCGGTTAGATTAAGCTTGTTGACAATACCCGTATAGAACACCACTTTACCACCAGGTGCTACATAGGCATTGACTTGATCAGATTTCAATACCGCCAACTGCCAATCAAACTTAGTCCCCGTCTGGTTCATTTGATCCGCATAGGGTTTCAAGCGATTAAAGACAGCATAAATGCGTTTATAGGTCGAAGAAGACGTATCAAGCGTATTGTTCCCACGAGCTTCCTGAACGGTTTTATTAAAACCTTGAGTTGCCGCAACATTCAAAGATGCCGTATCTGCACCTG
This sequence comes from Acinetobacter sp. NigerLNRRAM0016, assembly GCF_054112845.1. Lineage (NCBI taxonomy): Bacteria > Pseudomonadati > Pseudomonadota > Gammaproteobacteria > Moraxellales > Moraxellaceae > Acinetobacter > Acinetobacter sp. NigerLNRRAM0016. The sequence goes on along the minus strand of NZ_JBSYVT010000006.1, from coordinate 5,634 downwards.
CCATGTCAGCAACTGTGGTACAACCAGAAATAGTGACAGCTCCTGCCACACACAAACTTAACATCAGTTTGTTCTTCATTATTTTAATCTCCACCATTCTTGGATCACATCAATATATGCGCATTATATGCAATCAATGTGGAGCTTTGAATGAATAACAGCTTCATAAACATAGTATTTATGTAATTGACCTAGTGCATAAACTGGTAACTTAACCAATAAATCAAACACAGAATATTCAACACCATATAAACTTGACCAACAGGTTTAATTTTTTCTTCTAATTTCTCATCATTGCGCTTCAACCATAAATAGGCGTTCTGAATCAAAATTATAGGCACTAAAATACAGGCAAGAATGACACTAAGCCCTACGAAAGCGGAAAATACAATATTCGGGTCTTGGGTTTGAGCCTGAATAATAAGAATGGCAATTGTAGGTGCACCACCCATAGCAAAAATCAATGAATGTAAAATGGTGCTTGAAATATTTTTTTGCATCCTGCCAAAATCCAGATTTACTGTTAAGTTATTGTAACAAGGCTATTTTGAAAAAGCGTACAAGCAAATGCAACTTTAGTCTGGATTTCATTTATATCCAGTTTAGCGATGCAAATACGTAAAAAAGCCCCGCTATTGCGAGGCTTTTTTAGCACATATATCGATTAAGCATCAAATGGATGACGTAATACGATAGTTTCTGCACGATCTGGACCCGTTGAAATAATATCAATTGGGCACTCAATTAACTGCTCAATACGCTTGATGTAGTTCATCGCAGCTTCTGGGAGTTGCTCTACACTTGTCGCACCAACAGTAGACTCTGTCCAACCTGGCATGGTTTCATAGATCGGCTTTAAGTTTTCATATGCAAGCGCATCAGAAGAACCGACACAACCTGAATCTGTATTTTCGTAACCTACACAGATTTTTACTTCTTCTAAACCATCTAAAACGTCAAGTTTAGTTAAGCAAATACCAGAAAGTGAGTTTACATCAACAGAGCGACGTAAAATTTCTGCATCGAACCAACCACAACGGCGCTGACGACCTGTAGACGCACCAAATTCGTGACCCACAGTGCCTAAATGACGACCAATTGCATCACCTGTATCTGTCGCTGCATCGTAATGCAATTCAGTTGGGAAAGGACCAGCACCAACACGTGTTGTATACGCTTTAGTAATACCCAAAACATAATCTAAATGTAATGGACCCAAACCTGAACCTGAGCTTACACCACCCGCAGTCGTGTTTGAAGATGTTACAAACGGATATGTACCATGGTCAACGTCAAGTAAAGAACCTTGAGCACCTTCAAACATGATGTTGTCACCGTTTTTACGGTAGTTGTGCAATTCAGTTGTTACATCAACCACTAACGGAGCAATCACTTCACGCCATTGGTCGCAAAGTGCAAGTACGTCTTCTAACTTAACCGCTTCAACACCGTAGTATTGAGTCAACTGGAAGTTATGGTAATCCAACACTTCAGCCAATTGTGCTTTTAACGCTTCGCCACCACGAACCAAGTCCGCAACACGTACTGCACGACGCGCAACTTTGTCTTCATACGCAGGACCGATACCACGACCTGTTGTACCAATTTTTGCATTGCCACGCTTTTTCTCACGTGCTTGGTCAAGTGCAATATGGTTCGGAAGAATCAATGGACAGTTTGGAGAAATACGTAAACGCTCTTTAACAGGTACGCCTTGCTCTTCAAGAATAGTCATCTCTTTGATTAACGCTTCTGGAGAAAGCACAACACCGTTACCAATTAAGCAAAGTACGTTTTCACGTAAAATACCAGATGGAATGAGGTGTAATACAGTTTTCTTACCACCAACCACGAGAGTATGACCTGCGTTATGTCCGCCTTGATAACGTACTACCGCAGCCGCTTGATCTGTGAGCAGGTCGACGATCTTACCTTTACCTTCGTCGCCCCATTGGGTACCAAGTACCACAACATTCTTGCCCATAATAGCCTCATTACATCATGCTGTTAAAATTAAAACTCCGAGTAGTGACATGAACACCACTCGCAGTGATTAAATTTGTTTAACTTGCCACTCACCAGCAACATCAACAAGTTGATGTGTCGCATTTGGAATAGAGTTTAAATCATCATTACCCAATAACTGAATTACACTTAAGCCTTGTGCTCGAACGGCAGCAATCGCTTGGAGTAAGTCAGCATTTGTGCCCTTAGGTGCAACAACTACAGAGGCAGCTTTAAACTGACCTGCACTTAATGCATATAAGTCACAACTAAAACCTGTCGCAGGACGCGCACGACCAAAATGCTCGCCAATACCGTCATAACGACCACCCTGCGCTAAAGAGGCAGCACGGTTCGGTGCATAAACGGCGTACATTAAACCTGTGTGATAGTGGTATGAACGTAATTCAACGACATCAACACCAATAAATAAGCTTGGCCAACGTGCCTGAATCGCAGACTGTGTGGTTTTTAACTCATCTAAAGCATGTTTGAATGCTTCATCTGCCAGAATTTCTGCACTGAGGTGTGTTTGCAAGGCATCTAAGTCACTTGCATAACGACCCAATGCATAGAAGTCGGCACCGAAGTTCAAATCTTGCGTAAATTCAGCCAGTTCAGGCAATGCTTTACGTTGATAGAGATCTGATAGTTCACGTTCAGTATTTTTATTCAGTGCCGCACGCTTCACCAAGCTACGGAACAAACCGACATGCCCTAAATCCAGATGGATCCCGTCTACCAATCCAGCTTTCTCAATCAGACCGAGCATCACATCGACCATTTCGACGTCAGCATCAATACTGTCCGAACCGAACAACTCCGCACCCAATTGTAATGGCGCGCGCGTGGTATTAAAGCCTTGCGGCTTGGTATGCAGTACGGTACCTGCATAGCAATAACGTGCCACACCATCTACAGGATGAACATGTGCATCAATACGTGCCACTTGTGGCGTCATATCCGCACGCACCCCGAGTAAACGACCTGATAACTGGTCGATGACTTTAAATGTCGCAAGGTCTAAATCGTGATTCGATTCGGATAAAGAAGAAAGGGATTCTATGTATTCAATAAACGGCGTGTACACCAATTGATAACCTCGAGATGCGAGGAAATCCAAGGCGTCACGGCGCAAGTTTTCAATTACTTGCGCTTGCTCTGGTAATACATCAGCTACACCATCAGGTAATAACCATGTCTCTGAAATGGGCATGTTGTAAACCTAAATTCTTGTCAGCGCGGAAGTAATCCGCATAAAAAAATCGGGAGCACACCCGATTTCTCCTAGTTTAGCACGATAGTTCACACCATGCACTGAGATTTTTACATTTAATCCCAATCTTGCCACAATTTTATTGCTGTGATTTATCGTACTAAGTTAAAGATTGTTATCAATAATTTATCTTTTCAGCCACCACGTGCTTTTATAAAGGTAGTTCAGTTGTCTGCTTAATACTCTGTAAGGGAATTTCAGTTTTTACATTCTGAATGCCGGTAATTTTATTTAAATGCTGAATTTGAAATTTACGATAAGCATCCAGATCAGTCACCACAATCCTTAAAAAGAAGTCACAATCCCCTGCCATCAGTTGGCATTCCACAATTTCAGGAATCTCCCTGACGGAATCTATAAAGTGATTGACCGTTTTCGCATCTTGCCCTTTTAGCCAAATGCGTGCAAAAACAGTCAGCCCTAAATTAACTTTCTGCGGATTCACCAAAGCCACATACTTTTCAATAATGCCAGTTTCTTCAAGCTGTTTTACACGACGTAAACACGGCGACGCCGATAGTCCAACACGCTGAGCCAATTCATTGTTCGCCAGCTTTCCATCTTGTTGTAACGTCTGCAAGATTCGTCTATCAATTTTATCCATACTCAGCCTCTTAGCATTAAATACTCTTTATTTTAATTTTAGAGCAATTTTATGCCCATTCTACTGCAAATATTGCTTATTTTAGCGTCAAATATCAGCACAAAGTTTTTACAATGACTACCCACTTTGTGAGGTATCTCCCATGTCCACATTAAAAAGCAGCTCTACACTTTCATTGATCTTGAAAAGTCAGGATCAAGCTGAATTTTTGCGTGGCATTAAAACCACACTCCCCATGCTGCTGGGTTTTGTCCCTCTGGCATTGGTACTCGGGACTCAAGCCTCTCAAAAAGGTTTTTCTATTGTCGAAGTTTCGCTGTTAACTGGATTGAACTTTGCAGGCGGCTCAGAATTTGCCATTTTGGAAATGTGGACCAATCCACCGCAGTTCCTTCTGCTCATGTTTATTACCTTTTTAATCAATAGTCGGCATCTATTGATGGGAGCGAGTCTGGTGCCATACTTAAGACACTTGCCCGACCGCCAAGTGTACCCTGCACTATTTTTCCTCTGTGATGAAAGTTGGGCATTAGGATTATCCAATGCACAAAAGCGGATTCATCAAGTTGGTTTAAGACATGCCTTCAACATGCCTTATTATGCAGGGGTCTGTTTAGCCTTATATATCATGTGGGTCTCTGTTACGACCTTCGGTTCTGTGCTGGGTCCCGTCTTGGGCGATATTCGTCCCTATGGTTTTGATATGGCTTTTCCCGCCATTATTTTGGTGCTATTACGCGGGATGTGGACAGGATTTGCTGCGGCACGTCCTTGGTTAGTAAGCTTGGTGGTCGCTGCGCTTGCTTATTTATACTTGCCTGCGGGCTGGCATGTACCTTTGGGTGCGCTCACAGGAATTGTTTCTGCATTTTTCCTCATTGGAGATGACGAATGATTCATAGCAGCACTTTGATTGCAATTCTTTTGGTCGCAATCACCACCTATCTAACTCGCTTATTGGGCTATGTCTTATTAAAGAATAAAACCTTGTCCAATAAGCACAGAAAAATCTTAGAAGTCGTGCCAGGTTGTGTACTTATTTCAGTGATTGCGCCTTATTTTGTTAAGGATCATCCAGCAGACTTAATCGCAATTGGTATCACATTATTAGCAGCATCAAGACTACCGTTACTCTCAACAGTAATCATTAGCATGCTCAGTGCAGCGGTACTGCGCCAAATCCTAATTTAAAATTTGGCGCAAAAGGTTAAAACGGACGATCCGTTTGCCCAACCGACTTGCTGAGCAAGCTGACCAATTCCGCATTCTGCAATTCCAATTGATGCGTTCTTTTCACAGTTTTATCAATGGCTTCCTGCTGCACATGCATTTTCTTGGCAAGATCTTGCATGATTTCCAGTGTTTTCTTTAAATTTTCTTCAAGATGCGCAACTTTTTGTTCTAGATGCTGCTGATACTCAACATCCTGATTACTACCTTCTCCCTGTTGCTTAAACTGAAACCACACCAGAAAAATCACAGCAACCGCCAACAGCAAAATAAATCCCCAAATTAACATCATCATCTCGTTCTCATTGTCATTCTGTACTTGTTCTATCATATGCCAAGAAGGTGCGCCTTGATGCTTAAAATTAAAGAAAAAACTCAATATTTTTCAATCATTCACAATTCTTAAGCTTTCACGCTATAGTCTTAACACATCAAACTACAAGGAATGATAATTTGATACATGTTTTGGGTTTCAGAAACTCATCTCTGGCTTTATAGTCAATTCGCATAACAACTATTC